>JBFYWS010000219.1:0-2535 GCA_041310935.1 Desulfobacteraceae bacterium
ATGCGCTGCCTGATGTACTACCGTGACTACGGCGACCGCGAGCTCGCCCGGAGCGTCTTTGCCGGCCTGCCCGAAGCGGCGCGCTCGCAGCTGACGGAAGTGGACTATTCCAAGGCTGAAAAGGCCTGCCCCCAGGGGCTCGCCATCGCAGCACTCATGGCCGAGGCCTCAGAGTTGCTGGCCTGATCCGTTTGAAATCAATATACCCCTTCTCCACATCCGTGCGGACAAGCTGCACCTTGAGCCGCTGGCCCACGTCGACGCCTTCAAACCCGTAGAGCAGCCGGCCTTCGATCGGCGGCTGAAAGATCCGGACCCATGTGCCTTTGGCGGCTGCACCGGTGCAGATGGCGTCGAACCGGTCTCCGATCCTTGAGGAGAGCAACATGGCCGCGGCCGATTTGGTTACGAGCCGCTCCACCTTGTTGGCATCATTTTCCTTCTCTGTGCAGTGACGGGCCAACTCCGCCAGTTCCGCCCGGCTGTAGGACGTGGGCGATCCGTCCAGGGTGGCCTTCAGGATGCGCTGGGTGATCAGGTCCGGAAACCGCCGGTTGGGAGCCGTCGAGTGCGTGTAATCCTTGACGGCTAAACCGAAATGGCCGGGGGCCGCCTCGTTCGGGGCTTCGACGACATACTCACCCGGGCCGAGCAGCTTGATGACGGAAAGCGACAGATCGGGAAAGCGGAGCGGGTCGGCGGTCTGCTGCGCGGCCAGGAACCCTCCGAGGGCCCGCGGATCGGGCTGCGCCGGGAGTTTGAAATCGTGCTGGGCAGCGATCTCGACGATCCGGTCCCAGCGCTTGGGGGAACGCACCATGCGCCTCAGGGAGGCGACTTTTTTCCCGTGCAGAAAACGCGCGGTTACACCATTGGCCGCAATCATGAAGTCCTCGATGATCTCCTTGGCGCGGTTGCGCTCATCGGCCTGCAGATCCTGGATCTCGTCTCCGGCAAAGACCGGGCGGGCTTCCAGCGTCTGCAGTTCCAGAGCACCGTGCTCATGCCGCAGGGCTTTTAACTGCTGGGCCACCCGGTCCTGGAGCTGGAGATTCTCGGCCAGCCCCGGAACCGTTGCGACGGCCGCCGGTATGGGCCCCTTGCCTTCCAGCCAGGCCGCTACACTGTTATAGGCAAGCTTGGCCTGGTTGCGCACCCGGGCGCGATAGATCGTCGCGCCGTGCATCACACCCGCATCGCCGATCACCATTTCGGTGACAATGGCCGGCCGGTCTTCGTGATTATTGAGAGAGGTGCGATCCGTGGAGAGTTGCTCCGGCAGCATGGGAAAGATTCCGCCGGCGGTGTAGACCGAGGTCGTGTTCTGGCGGGCGTGCGCATCGATGGCCGAGTCCTTTTTGACGAGGGCGTCCACGTCGGCGATGGCCACGCGAAGCTTCACCTGCTTATCCGGCAGGGCCTCGGCCACCGTCAGCTGGTCCAGGTCCAGAGAATCATCGTTGTCAATCGATGCCCAGAGCAGGTGACGCAGGTCTATCCCGAAAGAATCCGTCCCCCGGTCGACCGGCTGCACTGCCTCCAGCTCTTTAATTGCCTCCGCTGAGAAATCGGTCAGAAAACCATGGGCCTGCATGGCCCGGTGGGCGATTTGCGCCAGGGCACCTTTGTGTCTGGAATCCGGATGAGTCGACATCGGCGGTTTTTCCTTTTTCATCGGTCAAAAGCGTGAAAGGTCTCGGGTCAGCGGGTCAGGGCACCGGGGCGTCCCAACCCATTTCAAGCGCGAGCCAATGCGGCAGAAGCATGATGGATCGGGAGAAATCCAGGCCTGCGTTTTCGATGTCGGCCCGCAACGGTTTCGCAAACGGACCTGCCGCTCGCGTGATGGACGTGAGCACCACGGGTGCGATGTCGGCCGGCCGAAGATCGTGTGCCGGCCGGCAAGCGGCAGGGTCCGAACTGACAAAATGCGTCCGGCAGATGACCGGCCTTACAGGGTAGGCACTGCAGGCACGGTCCACCAACAGGGGGCAGCAGGGGTCGTAGCCGGAAAGTTCCGGGCCGCGAGCCGATTCTGCCGATGCCGGCCGGCCCCGCCGAGCGACCTCCCACGCAAGCCACTGCTGGGTTCGCCGCCGGAGGTCACCGGTCTGCTGCGCTGAGAATCGGCGTCTGATGTATTGCCCTAAGGCGTGGGCTTCGGCAAGGTTGGTCTGGATATGCTGCCCGCAGCAACTGCAGCAGCCGCGTTTACAGCTGGGAACCACATCTTCTTCGCGGCGCAACTGAACGAGCTCGCGGTCGGCAGCGTCATCCACCGAAGCATACACGCCGATCACCAGGGCTTCTTGCGGTGTCACCGGGATATCCGCACCGCAGGCCTCGGAGTTTGTGGCAATATCGTCATCCGCGACAAATTTCATGATCCACACCCTTCGCGCGAACCTCTGCGTCCGGCGCCATCCGATCGATAACGAAGAACTGTTTTTGTGGGAGTGGCTTCCAGCCACGATCATCGCGGCAAGATGCCGCTCCCACAGGGAAAAAGTTCAACTTCCCGGAAGCCGGTTATGG
>JBFYWS010000222.1:0-5295 GCA_041310935.1 Desulfobacteraceae bacterium
TCATCGTCTTTGTGTGCTTCTTCAAGTATACGCGCTGGGGCCTGGCCATGCAGGCCACGGCCGACGACGAGATGGCGGCTCTCTCCGTGGGGGTGAGCGCACGCTATGTGTATGCCGCCGCCTGGGCCATCGCCTTCATGGCGGCCGGTGTCGGCGGAACACTGCTCGGCAACATCAACGGCCTCAACATCTCCGTCGGCTACCTCGGGCTCCTGGTGCTGCCCGTGGTGGTCTTGGGCGGACTCAACTCGGTGCCGGGCGCCATTCTCGGCGGGCTCATCATCGGCGTGCTGCAAAATTTCTGCGGCGCCTACCTCGATCGGTACTTCCCGGGCGGCGTGAAGGAGGTCGCCCCGTTCGCGTTCATGGCGATCTTCCTGCTCTTCAAACCCTACGGGATCTGGGGGTGGGAGCGGATAGAGCGAGTTTGAAATGCCTAAAATTAAAAGTGCCTAAAGTGCCTAAAATTTTATGATTGATGCCATGTTTAGACCTCATTTATAAAAGTACGGAGTAATTTTATGTCGACCACGTTTCTACCTTGCGGCGAATACCATCAGAACTACCGTGAAGATCACGCCTGGTGGCAGACCAAGTTCATCAAGGGCAAGATGATCCTGCTGATGCTGGTCCTTTTTTGGGGAATCCCCTACGTGGCCGATTCCTATTGGATCAGCGTCTGCAATCAGATCGGCTACACCGTGTTGGGCGCCCTGGGGGTGCAGCTGCTCATCGGGTTCTGCGGCCAGGTGACACTCGGACACGCGGCCTTCCTGGCGGTGGGGGCCTACACCAGCACCCTGTTGATCCTCGAGTTCCCTTGGCCGAAATTTCTTCTGGACCTCGGGCTGGCCTACCCCATCAGCATCCTGGCGGCAGCCGTCGTCGCCGGGATCTGGTCCGTGCTCTTCGGCCTGCCCTCGGCCAGAGTCAAGGGCTTTTACCTGATCCTGACCACCATGGCCGCCCAGTTCATCACCGTGGACTTCATCATCACCCAGTATGTGAGCCAGATCGGCGGCCGCGGGCAGGCGTTTTCACTGCCCCCGGGGACCATCAAGATCGGGCCCTGGGTGATCGACAGCGACCTGAAGATCTATTACATGATGCTTGTCCTGGTCATCCTTCTCGTGGCCGCGGTGGTGAACCTGCTGCGCTCCCGCGTCGGCCGGGCCTGGGTGGCGATCCGCGACAACGACATCTCCGCCGAGGTCATGGGCATCAACGTGGTGCAGTACAAGCTGTTTGCCTTTTTCGTGGCCGGCTTCATCGGCGGGGTCGCCGGCGCCTTCTGGATCAGCAACCTGGCCGCGATCAGCCCGGAGCACTTTCCCTGGTTCTGGTCCCTGTGGCTGGTGGGGGTGATCCTCATCGGCGGGGTCGGCTCGGTCCACGGCACGATTTTCGGCTCGATCTTCATGGTGGTGGTGATGGAGTTGCTGCAGATGGCCGTCATTCCGCTAGCCTCCAGCTACCCCAAGCTTCTGATGGATTTTCTTTTCATCAAGGAGGCCGCATTCGGCCTGGCGATCTGTGCGTTCATGATCTTTGAGCCCAACGGTCTTTCCTACCGCTGGTGGCAGGCTAAGAACTATTTCAACCTGTGGCCGTTCTCGTATTAGAGACCGCTCACCGCCCCCGTCACAACGGCCAGGGCGGTTACTTCCAACCCGTTTCTTTCAAAAGGAGGGAGACATGAAGGCAAGAGCATTGGTGATGGTCCTGGCGATCGCGTTCGCTTTTTCGCCGGGAGCCATGGCGCAGGAAGTGGTGATCGGAGCCCTGAACGACATGACGGGCGCCACCTCGGACGTGGGCAAGGACTACGCGCTCGCCATCGCCGAGGCCGTCAACTACTGCAACGACAACGGCGGGGTCAACGGCAAGCCGATCAAGCTGATCCAGTTCGACTACGGCTATCGCGTGCCGGAGGCCCTGACCAAGTACAAGCTCTTCCAACGCATGAAAGCCGTGGCGATCCAGGGGTGGGGTACCGGCGATACCGAGGCGCTCGCGCCGACAGTGACCGCGGACAAGATGCCCTATGTCTCGGCCTCCTACTCCGGGCACCTGACCGACCCCAAGAAAACCCCCTACAACCTGTTTGCCGCCACCGATTACTCCACCAACGCCCGGGCGACCCTGACGGCCTGGTTCGACAAACGCTGGCCGAAACATGCCGATTTCGGCAAACGCAAGCCCCGCCTCGCTTGCATGTACATGGCGGCCTCCCCTTATGCCAGCGCGCCCATCAAAGCCATCAAGGACCAGGCGACGCTGCTCGGCTTCGACATCGGGCCGGACCAGGACGTGTCCCTCTTTGCGATCGACGCCAAGAGTCAGGTTCTCGGTCTGAAGGAATTCAAACCGGATGTGGTCTGGCACGGCAACACCACCATGTCGGTGGCCACCGCCATGCGCGACGCCTATGCGCTCGGACTCGGCGCGGATCACATCGTCAATCTCTGGGGATTTGACGAAAACCTGCCGCGCCTGGCTGGAAAAGCGGCAGAAGGCGCCATGGCCGGCACGGTCAACGCCTTCTACGGCGAAACCACGCCCATGATGCCCAAGGTGGTGGAATACGCCAAGAAGTTTAATCCCGGCGTGCCCCAGGAAAAACGTACCATCCACTCGATCCAGGCGTGGTCCAACGTGCTGGCGCTCTGGGAGGCCATGAAGCGGGCCGACAAGGCCGGCGCCCTCAACGGCGAGGGCATCCTCAAGAAGGGGTTTGAAACCATGAAGGATTTCGACCTCGGCCTGGGCGGCGCCAAGCTGACTTACACCGATACCGACCACCGGGTCTCCGGCACGGTTCCGGTTTACGAGCTCAAGGACGGCAAGTTCCAGCTGGTGCAGGTGACCGACCTGAAGAGCCGCTGGCCCGACAAATGGGCGAGTTGGTTGGGCTGGTAATCGCACGGTAACAACCCCCAAGGAGGTCAGGTAGCCTTGCAGCCGACGAACAGCATTCTGAAGATCAACAACATCGAGGTGAAGTATCACGAGGTCATCCTGGTGATCAAAGGGGTGTCGATCGAGGTCCCGGAGGGGGGCATCGTGGCACTGCTGGGGGCGAACGGGGCCGGCAAGAGCACCATCCTCAAGGCCATCTCAGGGCTTCTGAAACACGAGGACGGCCAGGTGACCGACGGCTCGATCGAGTTCCTGGGCCAGCGCATCGACCGGATGCCCCCCGAGAAGATTGCCAAAATGGGCATCGTGCAGGTGATCGAGGGCCGCCGGGTGTTCGAGCACCTGACGGTGGAGCAAAACCTCAAGGTGGGTGCCCACATGCGCAAGTTCGGCCGCTCCATCAAGGAGGGCCTGGAAATGGTGTACCACTATTTTCCCAGGCTCTACCAGAAGCGCAACGAGACCGCCGGCTTGATCAGCGGCGGGGAGCAGCAGATGACCGTGGTGGGCCGCGCCCTGATGACCAGCCCCAAGCTGATCCTGCTGGACGAGCCGTCCATGGGGCTCGCCCCGCTGCTCATCCATGAAATCTTCAACATCATCACGCGTCTCAACACGGAGGAGAAGATCTCGATGCTGCTCGTGGAGCAGAACGCCAAGCTCGCCTTGAACGTGGCGCCCTACGCCTTCGTGCTGGAAACCGGGCGCATCGTGATGAACGACACGGCTGAAAAACTGCGGGAGAACCCCGACATCAAGGATTTTTACCTGGGCATGACCGACCTTGGGGGCCGGAAGAGTTTTCGCGACGTGAAGCACTACAAGCGTCGCAAACGATGGCTTACCTAATTCAACTTTGAAGGATAGGAGAGAGTGCCATGAGAAAGCAATCGCTCTTTATGATCGTGATAAGCTTCGCGGTCGTCGCCGCTTTTCTGACAGGCTGCACCGGGACGCAAAAGGCCTCCGAATCCAGTTTCAAGACGCCGGCGGTCACCCTGAGCCAGGCCGAGGTCTCGAGCTACTTCGGGTATTGGTTTTACAACAACAAAGTCCAGCCGACCAACCCGGAAAACGCCAAACCCGGCAACAACGGCGCGCCGCTGATCTATGCTTTCGTTTTCGACGTCAAGAACCCCAACGACTTCCCGGTGCTGATGGACAACCTGAAGTTCACGGTCGCGCTGGAAGGCTTCGACCTTAACACGGTTGGGTCCCAGGATCAGATCTGGATTCCCGGCGGCAAGACGAGCCAGGTGCGGGTCCCCTGCGTGCTCGGCATGTTTGAGGCGTTCATGAGCCTCGGGGTGGTCGGGGGAACGGATTTGCAGAAAATGGGCAAGAAGCCCTGGGAGATGCTCGAAAAATGGTGGACCAAGGCGCCGGATTTCTCCTTCCCCATTGAAGTGCGGGATGGATCGGCCGTGTTCAAGGCGGACGGGATCACGAAGGTCGCGGCGTTCAAGGCGAAATACCCGTGATTCGCTGAATTGTTCCAAAAGGCTGCCCCCCGGGTCATGTAGCCCGCGGGGGGTAGCCTTGAAAATTTCCCATAGCACAATCTGTCCAAGATACCGGACCTACGCTTACCCGGCAGTAGGAAGTAAGAGGTGTTCCCTCGCGGCCCCCTGCTGCGGATTCAAGGTGGTGCAGCCATGGCTCTTCACGACTTCACGTTTTACGACCTGATCAACCGCAACGCGGTCTGTTACGGCAAGCGCCCGGCATGGATCGATGCCGAGGATCAGCGCGCGCTCAGCTTCGCTGACATCAAGCAGCAAGTGGACCGGCTGGCGGCGGGGCTGCAGAAGCGGGGCGTGCAAAAGGGCGAGCGGATCGGCGTTCTGGGCAAAAACAGCCTGGACTATTTTCTACTCTACGGGGCCGCCGCCGCCATCGGCGCGATCATCCTGCCCATCAATTGGCGGCTTTCGGCCGAGGAAGTCATCTTCAACCTGAATGACGGGACCCCGAAACTTCTGTTCGCGGATCCCGAATATCAATCCATGATTGGTTCGGCCAAAGAGCGGCTGCCCTCGGTGCAACGGTATTTCAACCTCAAGCTGCCGGGTGGTGTTTTTGACGATTTTAATGACCTTTTGAAATCTTCGGCCGGCTTCGCGCCGGCGGAGGTCTCGGATGAGGACGGCCTGGTCATCATCCACACGGCGGCTGTCGCCGGCCGGCCGCGCGGGGCGCTTCTGACCCACCGCAACCTCATCAGCGCCAACACCCACCTGAACCTGCTCATGCACCTGTCGCTCCAGGATGTGCACCTCAACCTGCTGCCGCTCTTCCACGTGGGCGGGCTGTTCATGGCCACCATGGCCTTCCACGCCGGGGCGCTCAACGTCAACATGAGCAAGTTCGACGCCG
>JBFYWS010000223.1:0-2882 GCA_041310935.1 Desulfobacteraceae bacterium
CGGTCTTGAGCACGACCGGGACCTGGGAGAGCCCGGCCCGGCGGGCGGCCCGCAGGCGGCGCTCTCCGGCGATGAGCTCGAAGCCGGGGTCGGATTTGCGGACGATCAGCGGCTGGAGGACCCCCTGTTCGCGGATCGAGCCGGTGAGCTCCGCGAGTTCCTCCTCGGCAAACTGATGGCGGGGCTGGAACCGGTTCGGGCGAATCAGGTCGATCTCGCAGAGGAAAAAGCCATCCTCGGGTTGGAAGGTCGGTCCGGCGTCCGGTATGAGCGCGCTGAGCCCCCGGCCGAGGGCGATTTTTTTGTGCTTGAGGGTCGATTCCGGGGGCGGCATGTGCTTGTCCATAACTTTACTGTGCGGCCTCGCTGCTGGGGCGGGTGGGGTGCATGAGCTCGCGCGCCAGCTCCACGTAGCTCTGGGCACCCTGGGAGGTGGCGTCGTAGAGGATGATGGGTTTTCCGAAGCTCGGGGCCTCGCCCAGCCGGACGTTGCGAGGGATCGTTGTCCGGAACACCAGGTCTTTGAAAAACTTGCCCGCTTCCTCCGCCACCTGATGGGAAAGGTTGGTCCGCCGGTCAAACATGGTGAGCAGGATGCCGGTGATGTCCAACCCCGGATTGAGTGCGCGCTTCACGCGCTTCACGGTCTGCAGCAGCTGGCCGAGGCCTTCGAGGGCATAGAACTCACACTGCAGCGGGATGATGAGCGAGTCCGCCGCCGTGAGGGCGTTGAGCGTGAGCAAGCTGAGCGAGGGCGGGCAGTCGAGAATGATGTAGTCAAACCGCGGCAGCAGCGGGGCGAGGAGCTGTTTCAAGGCCTTTTCCCGGTCCGGTGCTGCCATCATCTCCACTTCGAAGCCGATCAGCTCCACGTTGGACGGGATGACCTTGAGGGTTGCGATGGCGCTGTCGTGGACGAGGTCTTCCGCCCCGGCCTCCCCGAGCAGCCCGTGGTAGAGCGTGGTGTGGGCGGAATTCTTGTCGATCCCCAGCCCGGAGGTGGAGTTGGCCTGGGGGTCGCAGTCCACCAGCAGGGTCTGCTGCTCGAAGACGGCCAGCGACGCCGACAGGTTGATCGCCGTGGTGGTCTTGCCGACCCCGCCTTTCTGGTTGGCTATGCAGATAACTCTGGCCATGCCCCGGTGTCTACCATAGAACATGGCGTTTGAAAAGAACGTTAAAATGTGCCATATTGAAATGATGCTGAGAAGACGACATCCTATTGTATCCTGGATCGTGCTGGTGCTGCTGGCGGCATCGCTCGCCGCCCCCCGTGCGGGGTTCGGGATCACCATCGGGGAGGAGGATGAACTCTCCCGCGAAATGCTCCGGATCATCTTCAAACGATTCGATGTGGTGCAGGACCCCTATATCTCCGGCTATGTCACCCGGGTCGGGACGCGGGTCCTGAGCATTCTGCCGGAGCAGCCGTTTCGATACCACTTTTACGTGATCAAGGATGCGTCCTACAATGCCTTCGCGACCCCGGCCGGCCACATCTTCGTCCACACCGGCTTGATCGAGGCCATGAGCCAGGAGGAGGAATTGGCCGGCATCCTCGCGCATGAAATTTCACATGTCTACTGCCGCCACATCTCCCAGAAGATCGAGTTGTCCAAGAAGGTCGGCTGGGCGAGCCTGGCCGGGGTGGCCGCCAGCGTGCTGCTCGGTATGGCCGGCGGCGCCGGGGCGGCGGGCGCCATGATCATGGGGACACAGGCCGCGGGGGCGACGGCCCAGCTCGCTTTCAGCCGCGACAACGAGATGCAGGCCGACCAGCTCGGCCTGAAGTTCCTGGTCGATGCCGGCTACAACCCCGAGGGCCTGCTCACGGTCCTGAAGAAGATCCGCGGCAAGCAGGCCTGGGGCAAGGAGCAGATCCCCGTCTACATGATGACCCACCCGGCCATCGAGGACCGCATCGTGTACGTGGGGACTTATATCGAGGACCACTCCGCCCAGCTGAAAAGCCTCGCCCTGGCGAGCCCGGCCGAGTTCGATCGCATCCAGACCCGGCTCATCGCCGAGTACGAGACGGTGAATTCGGAGTTGAGCGCTCTGGAGGCCGAGCTCAAGCGGGACCCCGGCAACGTGCTGACCCGCTACCGCTACGGGCTTGTGCTCGCGCGGGTCAACCGCTGGGACGATGCCATCGCCCAGCTCAAGGAGGCCCTGTCCCGGCGCGCCTTCGACGGCTACCTGCTGCGGGATCTCGGAAAAGTGTACTTTCTCTCCGGCCGGCTGCCCCAGGCGTTGAGCACGCTGGAGGGCGCGCGCCTGTCGATACCCAACGACCCGGACTGTCTTTTCTTCCTGGGCCGCACCCAGCAGGAACTCGGCAAGCTGAGCGAGGCGATTGCGCTCTACCAGAGCGTCATTCAGAAGATGCCGGACTACCGGGAGGCCTATTATTTTCTCGGCCAGAGCCTCGGCAAGCAGGGCGCCCTGGTGGACGCCCATTATAACCTGGGCATCTACCAGCTGAGAGGCTACGACTACAAGACGGCGGCGGCCCAGTTCAAGCAGGCCCTCCGCAGCGGCCCCGACCCCGAAAAACGCGAGCGCATCGAGCAGCTGCTCAAGCAGGCCGAAAACGAGCTCAAGGCCGAGCGCAAGGCGCTGGAATGACGGCTTCGTAATAAGCCCAATTTCGGCGTTGCGCTTCGTGCCGATGTCGCTGCGGCGTACTGGGAGTACGCCTCGCAACCCGGCACTCGCGCGCCTTGAACTTGGGCTTATTACGAAGCCGTCCGGCTTTCCACTGCCTCCAATCAATCCAATCGAGGAATACGTTGTTGCTGTGAGCTGTGGTTTAGCTGCGGTCGAAGCGGGCGAAGTGCATCGAGAAGGTCCCGCGCCCTTGGGTGGCAGAGCGCAGATTG
>JBFYWS010000236.1:0-3720 GCA_041310935.1 Desulfobacteraceae bacterium
GAATGAGCAGGATCGCATGATCGGTTTTCCCGCCCATGCGCTCCTTCTGCGCGGCCATGAAGTAGAAGTAGGCGTTCTCCGACGGTTCCACCACGGCGCGCGAAGGGGTCGACGCGACGGGAGTGCCGGTAGCGTGGGTGCAAGCGGTCACGACGCCGAAAAGGCAGATCAAGGCCGTAACTGTGAACAGGTTGTTTTTCATGAGAAGGCTTCCTGTTGCCGGGGCAAGACGAGTCGCGCAGGCAGAATCGTCACTCCGCGTCGGTGTCGTCAGAATAGGTGTCGTCAGAATAGGATGCAAAGTCGGGGATCTCGCGTTTTAAAAACTCCCGCATCTTCCGGATGATGTTTTTCTCGATCTGCCGGACCCGTTCCCGCGAGATACCGTAGCGGTCCCCGATTTCCTGGAGGGTGACGGGGTTGTCGGAAAAAATGCGCAGTTCAAAAATTTCGATCTCCCGCGGCGACATTTTCTTTCTGAATTCGGTGATCTTGTTGTGCAGCAGGAGCTCGATTTCCTTTTTCGACACCTGATCCTCGACGGACTCGCTGTCGGTGCTGAGGAATTCGATGCGTTCAGTTTCGGAGTCGTTTTTCAGAGGGGCATCCAGCGACACGTCCCAGCTGTCCAGACGCTGGTCCATGTCGACGATTTCCTTTTCCGACACCCCGAGCCTCTCGGACAGCAGTTTGGGTTTGGGGTCGAATCCCTGCTCGATCAGATGCTGCTTTTCCTTTTTCAGCTTGAAGAACAGTTTGCGCTGGCCCTGGGTCGTCCCGATCTTGACGAGCCGCCAGTTGTCCATGATGAACTTCAGGATGTAGGCCTTGATCCAGAACGAGGCGTAGTAGGAGAACTTGACGTTCTTGTAAGGGTCGAACTTCTTCACGGCCTGCATGAGGCCGATATTGCCTTCCTGGATGAGGTCGAGCAGGTTCTGCATCCACACCCGCTGGAACTCCAGTGCGATCTTGACCACCAGCCTAAGGTTGGCGGTGACCAGCACGTAGGCCGCCTCCTTGTCGTCCTGCTCCTTGACGCGGGTGCCGAGGTCGCGTTCCTGGTCCCGGGTGAGCAGCTTGTAGCGGCTGATCTCCGAAAGATACCTCTGAAGCGGGTCGAACTTGACGAGCGCCTTGTCGTCGGATTCCGGCTTTTTCTTCTTGGAAACCTTCTTCTCGGCCTTCTCGACGACGGACGTCTTCCGAGGCGCCTTCGGTTTCTTGACCGTCCTCCCTCCCTTGAGCGCCGTCGCCGCCGTGTCGGGTTCGACTGTCTGCGACGCGATCGCCGCGCTCCCGCCGGCAGGAGGTGCGGCTTCCGCCGATGTGCTCTTCTCCGGAGGCGTTAGGGCTTCAACCGTGACAGCCGCTCGCGACGTGGGGGATGGATCTGCCTTGCCGGACGACGTAGCCGCCGGGGTCGATGTCGGCCGTTTACTTACAGCAGAAACAGCTTTTTGAACTTTTCCGCCTTTTTTCGGGACAGTCTTGGCTTCAGGTTTGGGCGTGGGGGCCGCAACGGCTTTAGGCTTGGGCTTGGGCTTGGAGGCCGCGACGGCTTTAGGCTTGGGCGTGGGGGCGGCGACGGCTTTGGGCTTGGGCGTGGGGGCCGCGACGGCTTTAGGCTTGGGCTTGGGGGCCGCGACAGCTTTAGGCTTGGGCTTGGGGGCGGCGACGGCTTTGAGTTTCTTCTTGGTTTCCGGCTTATTTTTCTTGCCCTCTTTTTTCATCAGGCTGCCCGTGTGGTCAGAATGTTAAACAATTTCAACACCGGCGGCGGCGAATGGCTATGGACAGCGTCTTGGACATGTGTTAAAAAAACGCCGCTGCGCGCCTGTAGCTCAGCTGGATAGAGCAACGGACTTCTAATCCGTAGGCCGGGGGTTCGAATCCCTCCAGGCGCGCCATCGATCATTGGCATCGGTCCGCCCCGATCAAATCCGCAAGGGCCTACTATACTAGAACCGTCGAAGATTTCAATGACAATTTCCGTTTCATGAAAGATGGCAGCGATGATTGAATTCGCCAAAATGATTTCGGTCCTGTTGGGGGCCGTCATCCTGGGAAACTGGTTTCTTTCCGAGTTCAAGAAAACGCGTCTGCAAAAACTGCCCTGGTACGCAGCCTACCTGACCACTCCGGGGCTGCTCGTTCTGGCGGCCCTGGCACTGCCGGTCATCTATTGGCTCGCTCGCGGCTGAGGTTGCTGACCGGTCTATACCGACTCAAGGAATCGCTTGGCTTGGTATTCAAACTCCCGGCTCTCGACCTCCACCGTGCGGTGGGTTTTATCGTCCGCGGCGAACACCGACACGTGACCGCCGCCGCCGGCAAAGGATACGCAGCAGTCTTGACGGCTTGTCTGCTTCAGCCCCTCCCCGCTTTCGCCAAAAAACGTGGATGCCCGGTGGATGATTTCATCCGTCGTCAGCCGGGATGTTTTTGCGATTCGAATCATTCGGTGTCCCTCCTATGCCTGTTATCGTTGGAACCTGAAGTCTTTACTGGCTGAACTCATAATAAGCCCTGTATATGGGCGGGCAAGCCGCCGGTATTTTCCTCAAGCGCTTGGCTAAAACAGCCGATAATGCAATATGCGGCAGACGCAATACTGCCGAAGCGCCCACCCATCAAACAGGAGGCGGTCATGGGGACCGACAATATCGTCTTTTTGGAGAATCTGGAGTGGTTTGACGAGAGCGGCAAGGAGCTCGTGCACCGGCTCCCGGAGCAGGGCTCCGGGGAGATCAAGTACGGCGCCCAGCTCACCGTGCGGGAGAGCCAGGCCGCGGTGTTCTTTTACAAGGGCAAGGCTGTGGGGGTCTTCGGCCCCGGCCGCCACACCCTGAAGACCGGCAACATCCCCATCCTGACCAAAATTGCCAGCATTCCCTGGGCCATGCAGAGCCCCCTGCGGGCCGAGGTGTACTTCGTCAACCTGAAAGTGTTCACCAACCTAAAATGGGGGACCCGCGACCCGGTCGCCTACAAGGATGCGGAGCTGGGGCTGGTGCGCCTGCGGGCCTTCGGCGTGTTCAACCTCCAGGTGGCCCAGCCGGTCCTGCTCATCAACAGCCTGATCGGCACCCAGGGGATTTACACCACCGCGGAGGTCGAAGAGTACCTGAACAGCGTGATCGTGTCGCGCTTCAACGACTACATGGGGCAGACCCTCGACTCGCTCCTCAACCTGCCGGCCAAATATGACGAACTGTCCGAGGGTCTGAGCAAGCGCCTGGAGGAGGATTTCAGCCATTTCGGGATTCGCCTGGCCCAGCTCTACATCAACGCCGTAACACCGCCGCCCGAGGTCCAGCAGGCGATCGACGACCGCAGCCGCATGGGCGTTTTCAAAGACATGGAAAAGCTCATGCAGATGAAGGCGGCCCTGGCCATGGAAAAAGCCGCCGGAGGCGAAGCCGGCGCCGGCACCGGCATGGGCACCAGCCTGGGCCTCATGCTGCCGGCCATGTTCGCCCAGTACTTCGGCGGCCAGAAAACAGGCGGCCTTCCGGGTGAGCCGGTGCCGGGGGCGGCCTGCCCGGAATGCCGCAGCAGTGTTCCCGGCGACTCCAAGTTCTGCCCCCAGTGCGGGCATCAGATGGTCGTGTTCAGCCAGTGCTCCCGCTGCGCCAAGAACCTGGCGCCGAACGCGAAGTTCTGCCCGCGCTGCGGCCTTGCGACGGAAACCGCCCCCCAGAAGAAATTCTGCCCGCA
>JBFYWS010000237.1:0-5104 GCA_041310935.1 Desulfobacteraceae bacterium
CGACCGGCAGCCGGCCGCGACCGCAACCCGCACGGGCTCGGCTCCGTTCGCGTGCACCATGACCGACAGCCCCCGTTCCGCGGCGGCCTTTACGGCGGCGGACATCTCTGCCAGGTCGAATTGCGGCGCGGTCTGTTTCCCGTACTCGGTCAGGCTGTTCAACCCGGAGTTCACGATCTTTAGGTGATCGCCCCGTTCGCCGTCTTGACGAATGGCCTCCGCCATGCCGCGACCCTCTGCCGGCGGCCGCCCGATGAGCCGACCATAGCGGCCTTCCCGGTGCCAGGCCCGGCCGGCGGCGCGCACACGCAGGGGCCCGGGGTAACCCCGCGCGCAGCGCAGGGCATAGCCGCGCGCCCCGCCGCCGTCCCGCACAGCGACCACGCCATGGTTCAGGTGGTCCTGCAAATGATCGCCGATCACCCGGCGGATGCTCTCATACGAGGCCGCCCGCAGCTTTTTCCGGAGTTCCTCATCCGCCGAACCGCGCATGGTCAGATGCACGTGGCTGTCGACCAGACCGGGGATCACCGTGCAACCGCTGAAGTCCGGAATGGCTTCAGGCGCAGAGCCTTCTGGTTCGGCCGGCGCATCCCGGAGACCGGCGATGATCCCGTCTTTTACGGCAATCCGGACGTTTTGCCGCACCGGCCCGCCCCCGCCGTCGATGAGCCAGCCGGCGCGGATCATCAGTGCGCCGCGATCGCCGCCGGAAATACTATCGGATTGCGGCGCCTGCGGCCCGGACGCCGGCGGGGCGGCTGATGGGCGGGGCTTAACAGGGTGCTGAAAAACAAGTATCGGGCCGTCAGCCAAGGCGCGTGGCGATTTGGAAAGCGCAGTCCGCCTGCGGCGGATGAGCATTCCAGAGCCACGCAACGCCGGATCACGGCCTGAGACGCCGTTTTTCAACAGCCTGTTGAACCGGTTGAGGATCCGTGCAAGCAGGTTCATAAAAAGCAACTACTCAGGTAGATAGACCGAAGGCTGAAGACTGAAGGCTATTCGGGACAAACACTGCGTGAACACCCAAGACGTCGGGCATTTGAGTTGGCGATTGAACCAAAGGTTGTAGGAACCGGTAAGGTCTTGAAAGGAAAAGACCCCAGCCACTCAGCTTCCAGCTGCAAGCTTCGACCTTCCAGCTTTCACATTCACATTTACAAATGCCACGCAACGCCGAATCACGGTCCGAGGCGCCGTTGTTCAACACCCTTGCTACGGCAAATGCACGACTCCTGCCAGCTCCCGGCGCAGGATGTCCATGGCCTTCATCGCGAACATCTGTTTGTTCATCGAGCGCCGGCCGTACGTGTAGTGAAAACGGTAGCCGAACGTCCCGGCTGGGGTGGCAAGCCCGATGCAGACGGTGCCCACCGGTTTTTCGGATGTGCCCCCCGCAGGACCGGCGATCCCGGTGGTGGAAAGCCCGTAGGTGGACCCGGCCAGGCGCCTCACGCCCCCGGCCATTTCTTGCGCGGTCTCTTCGTGCACGGCGCCGCTGCGGCCGAGGGTCTCGGCGTTGACCCCCAGCAGGCGCATCTTGGCGTCGTTGGCGTAGGTCACGGTCGACAGCAGAAAATAGTCGGAACTGCCGGGCACGTCGGTCAGGAGACTGGACAGCAGCCCGCCGGTGCAGCTCTCGGCTACAGCCAGGGATGCCTTTTTTTCTCGCAGGAGCCGGCCGACGACGGCCTCCATGGACTCGCCCGCCTCGGAGAAGAGCACATCGCCGAGCCGCTCCCGGGCCCAGACTGACGCCGCAGCGAGGCGGCCGACGGCCTCGGCTGCAACCGGGTCGCTCGCGTAGAGCTTGACCTGGACCTCTGGAAACTTGGCGCGCAGGCCCAGCTTGACGCCGGGGAACCGTTCTTCGATCCCCCCCACCCGCTCGCCGGTCAGCGATTCGGTCAACCCGAAGCAGGCGAAGGTCTTGATCAGGCGGGTTTCGCGGCGTTCGCCCCTCATCCGGTCGATCTGCGGCAGCACGTGGTCCGCCAGCATGCGCTTCATCTCGAACGGCACGCCCGGCAGGAAGAAGAACGCACAGCGACCGATCCGCAGGCGGAATCCCGGTGCGGTGCCGACCGGGTTCGCGAGCATGTCCGCACCCGCGGGCAGAAAGGCCTGCTTCCGGACCGAGGGGTTCATCGGCCGGTTGCGCTGCCGGTAAAACTCCTCGATGGCGGCCAAGGCGACCGGCTCCATGACCAACCCGACGCCGTTGGCGGCAGCCGCCGCCAACGCCGAAAGATCGTCCACCGTCGGCCCCAGCCCCCCGGTGACGACGGCGACATCGGCCCGGCCGCCGATCTCTTTCAGGATTCCGGTCAGACGTTCGAGATCGTCCCCGACCCCGTTGAGACGGGCCACGGCGACACCGGCCTCCTCGAGCGCCTGTGCGATCCAGGCCGAGTTGGAATCGACCAGGGCGCCGGTGCGGATCTCGTCGCCGGTGGCAAGGATTTCAGCATGCATAAGTCAGGATCAGCTCGGAGCTCGAAGGTCAAAGGTCAAAGAAAAAATCCCATCCGCTCAGCTTTCAGCTTCGAGCTTCCAGCTTTAAACGGCGCCGCAGGCGCATCATCCCGGCGGCGCCGCGAGCACGAACATCTCAGGCGTGACTGGGACGTCGGCCCAATACTTCTCGACCAGCACCTGGACCGTGGCCTCTTTCCCGCGCGAGACCACCAGCCGCGACGGCACCTTGTACCCGCTCACTACCTGCATTTCGAGAAAGTTCGCCTGAAAGACCAGCCGGCCCCAGGAATCGTAGATCTCGGTCTGCCGGGTCTCCGATTTGGTTTCGTCGAAGAAAATTTTCTGCCGCACCGACCGGCCGTCCATGAGCAGCAGCACATAGCCCTGGCCGGAGGCCAGCGGCTGAATCGTCGCTCGGTCGTGCTCCCTGAGCGGCATCCTGCCGCACATGAGGGCGATGATGTCGCTCGCCTGGATCGGGATGGATAGGATGCGTTTGAAATCCGGGTCGCTCGCGCGCACCTGTTTCACCGGCGCGCCGGGCTCCTGGCCGTCCTGGTAGTAAAGCCACTCTCCATCGCCGGCCATGCGCAGGGCCGGAAAACTTGCCGCAAACAGCACCACACTCAGTTTGAGCGGCGGCGCCCCGACCCAGGCCATGCGCTCATCGACCTGGACCTTGCCCTCGTGCCGGACCGTCAGCCGCCCGACGCCCTTGAACGTCTTGAGCGCGCCGTTGGCCTGCTGCAGCTTGGCGATCACGCTGAGCGCCTCGGCCGCCGCGACGGGGTCCTCGGGGATCTCCGGCCGGCTGTCCATCACCCCGGTCAGGCTGCTGCACCCGCCGAGGAGCACCGCCGCCAGCACCGCCAGGAGGATCGCGCGCACACGGCGCATTTCCGTCGTGCGCTCCCGCTTAAAAAGATCATTCCCCGTCAACGGCCGCCCTCCTTCAATTGCCTGATTTTCTTCTGCAGAGCTTCCTTTTCCTGGTCTTTCTTCGAAAGCGCCTTCTGGTAGTATTTGAGGGCGTTCACCTTGTCGTTCAGCTTGAGATAGGCATCCCCGACGTGCTCCATGATCGTGGGGTCGTCGGGGACCAGTTCGTGGGCTTTTTTCAGGTATTCGAGCGCCTTCGCATACTCGCCCTTCTTGTAGTACACCCATCCCAGGCTGTCGGTGATGAACCCGTCATTGGCCTTGTATTTGAGAGCCTCGATGATCAGCTGTTCGGCCTCATCCAGGTTTTGACCCAGGTCGGCGTAGGTGTAGCCGAGATAGTTGAGCGCGTTGGCGTTCTTGGGGTCCAGCGCGATGACGTTGCGCATCGCCGCGATGGAAGCCTCTTTGTTGTTCTGCTTGTCGTAGACGACACCCAGGCGGAAATGGTAGTTGGCGTTCTCGGGGGCCTTTTCGAGCGCCTGTTTGAGATAGTTCTCGGCCTCGCCGAGACGCCCGGCCTCTTCGCAGATGGTGCCGAGGTAATAGTATGGCTCCGGGTTCCCCGGGTCCTGTTCAGCGGCGGACGTCAGCTGCTGCAAGGCCTCATCGGTTTTCCCCTGCTCCTGCAGGATGAAGGCGATGTGGACCACGGCGTCCTGGTAAAAACGCGATTCACGTGTGACCAGGCGGAACTCGACCAGGGCTTCGGGGCGCTGCTTGAGCCCGAAAAGACTGAACCCCTTGAGGTGATGCAGATCCGGGCTCTGGGGCGCCCCCTGCAGCATCCCGTTGATGAGGAAAATGGCCTCGTCGTATTTCTTCGGGTCCACGTAGAGTTGAGCCAGCTGGAGAATGACGTCGAACTCGCTGCTGCTCTTTTCCCCGAGCAGCTTGAGGATGGCGGCGGCTTCGCCTTTCATCCCGGCTTGCCGGTAGAACAGGGCCAGCTCCAGGGAGGCACGGCTGTTCTCGGGGTCGCGCTCCAGGATTTCCTGGTTGACCTTGAGCACGTCCTGCTTTTTCCCCTGCTGCCGGTACAGCTTGAGGAGCTCGAACAGCGGGTCTATGCTGTCGGGGTCGATTTCCGCGCACCGCCAGAACTCCTTCTCCGCCTGGGCCTGATTGCCGCGCGACAGGTAGAGCCGGCCCATGAGAAAATGACCGGCGTAGGACTTGGGGAATCGCTCCGTCAGTTGCCGCAGGACCCGCTCCGCGTTTCCCAGATCGTTCGCCTCCAGGTACAAGCCGCCTAAGAGCACATGAATTTTTTCCTGGGAGGGATCCAGCCGGATCACCTGCTCGTAGGCCTGGATGGCCGCAGCGGTGTCGTTACCGATCTGCTGGATGCCGCCGTAAAGGATGAGCCCCTTGACATCGTCGGGGTGCCGGACGAGCAGCTCCTCGACGAGCCGCCGTGCGTTTTCATTCTCCTTGTTCTGGAGGTATATGGTGGCCAGTTCCCGCTGAAGGTAGGCGGAGTCCGGGTCGAGCGCAATCGCCTTGCGGATGAGCAGGATCGCATGATCGGTTTTCCCGCCCATGCGCTCCTTCTGCGCGGCCATGAAGTAGAAGTAGGCGTTCTCCGACGGTTCCACCACGGCGCGCGAAGGGGTCGACGCGACGGGGGTGCCGGTAGCGTGGGTGCAACCGGTCACGACGCCGAAAAGGCAGATCAAGGCCG
>JBFYWS010000238.1:0-3194 GCA_041310935.1 Desulfobacteraceae bacterium
TCACCAAGAGCGAGAGCAGGTGGTTGCCCACCACCATCTGTTGAATGGCGACCTCCAGCGACGCCTCCTCGTCGATGATCTCTCCTTCCGAGAGGGTCTGCATGAAATCCTCGACCCTCAGCTTGGAGACGGTCCGGCACAAGTCCTTGAGCGGGGCGGCGGCGAGCCGCTTTTGCTTGCGACGATTTCTTAAGAAAGCGGCGCTGAAGCCGAATTGGCCGAGCTTCCCGATCTCATCGTCATCCTCCTCCTTGGGTTCGAGGGCTCGCAGAACATCCATCTGGCCGAGCTTCCCGATGACCCCTTTTTCCTTGTCGGTGATCACGATCCCCCGATGGCGGTGCTTGTTGTGGATGAATTCCTCCTGGGCCTTCTCCAGGGCCATCATCGCGTCCATGAGGGTCGATCCTGTCGGGACCGTGGCGTATTCCTCCAGCGGGACCATGAGATCCTTTACACGAAATTGGGTCACAGCCAACCTCCCGTCTCGATATTGTCCACGTACTTAAATAGGCTTGACCGGCCATTGGAGTCAATTGTTTTTTTATTTCAATGATGGTATGGATTACCACAGTGCCACTGTCGATGGTCACCCAGCAACTCGTAGGCCCTTGAGAAAATGAGCCGGGCAAATCGTTTTGCGAATAACGGGTTTTGTGAATATGCCCTTTGATGATATTTTTCACAAACTGCTGCCTTCGGATCTGACGCGCACCCCCTACTACCGGTCTCTGCTCCGGAATATCCTGCTGACAATCATCATTGTGTCCATGATCCCCATGGTGGTGGTGAGCAGCACCCTGTATCTCCAATTTCGTCAGTCCTACCGCGAAAAAGTCAACGATCACCTGCGCGAGCTGGTCCAGAAACACCAGCAGAACATCGACAATTTCCTGCAGGAGCGTTTGACCGACATCCGCCTCATGGCTGCCCGCAACGGGCATGACCGATTGAAGGATGAGTCTTTCCTGCAACGCACCCTCGACCTGCTCCAGCAGGAATACGGCAGTGTGTTTGTGGACCTGGGGGTCGTCAACGCCGAGGGCAACCAGGAAGCGTATGCGGGACCATTTAAACTGGCCAAGGCTCATTATGGCGACGCGGATTGGTTTCGCACGGCAGTTAAAACCGATTTTGTCATCAGCGATGTCTTTCTGGGACTGCGCGGTTTGCCGCATTTCATCGTGGCTGTGCACAGCTCCGCCAGCCAACCCTCCTGGATCCTGAGAGCCACCATCGACTTTGTCGCCTTCAGTGATTTGGTGAACAATATCCGCATCGGCAGAACCGGCATTGCGTATATTTTAAATCGGGAGGGGAAACTTCAAACTTCGCCGGGCACACGGCCCATGCCGGCCGATATCCCCGACCCACTCCTGGCCAAAGCTCTGTGGGACAGCATGTCCGCCGGCGGCGACGAGGTTCGGATCGTTCTTAAAGCAAACAGCTCGGGACAGGAAAACATTTATGCGGGGGCATTCCTGAAAAACGGTGACTGGCTTCTGATCTACCAGCAGAGCGCGGAGGATGCATTTGCCGATCTCGACCGGTCGTTTTTCATCACCACCGTGATCATGACGCTGGGCACGGCCGCGGTGTTTCTAATGGCCTTTGCCCTGTCGCGCATGATCGTGATACGGACCGCCAAGGCCGACGAGGAAAAAAAGCTCATGGGCCAGAAGGTGGTGGAGACCGGGAAGCTCGCCTCCATCGGTGAGCTTGCGGCCGGTGTGGCGCATGAGATCAACAACCCGGTGGCCATCATGGTGGAGGAAGCCGGGTGGATCGGGGATCTGCTGGAGGAGAAGGAATTTCAAGACAGCAAAAACCTCGATGAGTTCAAACGGGCGCTCGCGCAGATTCAAACCCAGGGGCGGCGCTGCAAGGACATCACTTTCAAACTCCTCAGCTTTGCCCGAAAAACCGCCGCCAAGGAGCAGGACATCCAGATCAACTACGTGATTGAGGAACTGGTGGCACTCTCCGCCCAGCGGGCGAAATTCAGCATGGTGGAGGTGAAAACCGAGTTGGCGGAAGGGTTGCCGATGGTCCGGGTGTCCATTTCAGAACTGCAGCAGGTTTTTTTGAACCTGATCAACAACGCCATCGACGCCATCGGAAACAAGGGGGGAAAGCTGACCCTGTCGACCCGCGCACAAAACGGCTTTGCGGTGGTGGATGTGACCGATACCGGCAGCGGCATTCCGGCCGCGAACCTGAGCCGCATTTTCGACCCCTTCTTCACCACGAAGGCGGTCGGCAAAGGCGCCGGTTTGGGTCTTTCGATCTGCTACGGCATCATCAATAAGCTGGGAGGAAGAATCGAGGTCGCCAGCACGGTCGACGTGGGCACCACGTTTTCGGTCTACATTCCGGCAGCCGAAGGCGATTGACATCGGTGCGGTTCAAGGAGATGATACTTCCATGGTGTTTTTAACAGAAGGAGCGAAACGATGAGCATAGCGAAGGTACTCTTTGTCGATGATGAGGTTCCCTTTGTGGAGGCGCTGTCCAAACGTCTCGCCAAACGCGACCTGGAGATCATTCCGGCCTACAGCGGGGATGAGGCTTTGAAAAGGCTCGCTGAGCAGACGACGATCGAAGTGGTGATTCTCGATGTCAAAATGCCGGGCAGGGACGGGATCGAGATCCTGCAGGAAATCAAGAAAAAGATCCCGTTGGTGGAAGTCATCATGCTGACCGGCCATGCCACCGTGGAGTCCGCCATTGACGGCATGAAGCTTGGCGCGTTCGATTACCTGATGAAACCCTGCGAAATCGATGTGCTGGTGTCCAAGGTCTCAGCGGCGGCGGCTAAAAAGCGCAGCCACGAGGAGAAGATCATGCAAGCGCGCCTGAAGGAAATCACCATGCGGCGCGCCTGAGGAACGGGTCCTCATGGTCTCGGAAACACAGAATGAAACCGGGCGCCTCCGACTGCTTCTGGTGGACGATGAGGCCGGATTCACCACGATCATGGCCAAACGCCTGACCCGCCGCGACATGGTGGTCACCACGGCGTTTTCCGGAACCCAGGGAATCCAGGCCCTGCGCGCAAAACAGTTTGACGTGGCCGTCCTGGATCTCAAAATGGAGGACATGGACGGCATCGAGGTGCTCAAGGTTTTCAAGATTATGGACCCAAACATGCCGGTGATCATGTTGACCGGGCATGGTTCGGAGGAATCCGCAAA
>JBFYWS010000246.1:0-4351 GCA_041310935.1 Desulfobacteraceae bacterium
TTCACCCTGCTCGCCGACTGCCGCAAGGGCCGCCGCCCCTCGTTCACCGCGGCCGCCGAGCCGGAGCTTGCCGCGCGCCTCTACGAGCACTTCGTGCGCCAGACGGCCACGCGGGGAATCCCCGTGCAGACCGGCCGCTTCCAGGCCCTCATGGCCGTCTCCCTGGTGAACGACGGCCCGGTTACCTTGATCATAGAGAGCCCGTAGACGTTAACGACTTCTGCGAAGCCGTCAAGATCTATAAGAATGTTATTTCAGGTTTTAACCTGAAATAACATGCGCATAGGCGCTGTGGTTGTGGATGGACTCGAAGTTTTCGGCACTGACCGAGAACCAGATGATGTTTTCGTCCGTCATGAGCCGCTGGGCCACGTCCCGGACGATGTCCTCCACGAACTTCGGGTTTGAGTAGGCCCGCTCGGTCACGCACTTCTCATCCACCCGCTTGAGGACCGAATACACCTCGCTCGAGGCGGACGCCTCCACCAATTCGATCATGTCTTCCAACCAGATGAATTTTTTGAACCGCAGGCCGAGCCGCACCTCCCCCCGCTGGTTGTGCGCCCCGAAGTCGCTGATCTCCTTCGAACACGGGCAGACCGAGGTGATGGGCACCACCACTTCCAACATCAAGTCCACCTTGCCGGACGCGTCGCTCGAGCCCACGATGCGGCAGCAGTAGTCCATCAACCCCGTTGCCATGCTGATGGGGGCCTTTTTCTCAATGAAGTACGGGAAGCTCATCTCGAGGTGGGCCGAGGCGGCGCTCAGGTATTGCTTCATGCTTTCGAGGATCAGGGCAAACTTCTTCAGAGACACTTCCGGCTTCAGCACGTGCAGCATCTCCACGAAACGGCTCATGTGGGTGCCCTTGTAATCATGAGGCAGGTCCACAAACATGTTGATGGTGGCCACCGTGTGCTGAAAGCCGTCCCGCCGGTCGCGGACGGTGATGGGATAGCGCAGATTCTTGATCCCCACCTTGTGGATGGGGATGTTGCGAAAATCCGGCTCGTTTTGGACGTCTCGCATGCTCACTTCAACAGGTACTCGCTCTTCACGTTGCGCATGGCGTGGAAAATGTTGCCCTTGATCTTGCGATTGCCGCGGTAAAGCTCCTGCAGCATCTGTTTGACCGACTGCCGCCGGGAGCGCTTCGATGTCGGGCAGGGGTTCTCGGCCACCGGCAACTGCTGGTCCCGGGCAAAACGGTTGATGACATCCGTGTCGGCATAGGCCATCGGCCGAATGACCGTAAATCGCCCGTCGAACAGTGTTTGCGCCGGCATCATCGTGCTGATCTCGCCGGCATAAAACATGTTCAGAAACAGGGTTTCGATGATGTCGTCCTGATTATGCCCGAGCGCGAGCGTGCGGCAGCCGAGCTCATCGGCGATTTCGAACAGGTGCTTGCGCCGCAGGCGCGCACACAGAAAGCACGGGTTTTCGCGGTTGGACGGACTGTGTCCCTGGATGCCGTAGTCCGTCACATCCACCCGCAGCGGAACACCGAGGCGACTGCAGAACGCCCTCAGCGCATCTCCGGCGCCCTGCCCGCCGAAGCCGAGGTCGAGGTGGGCCGCCGCCAAATCGTAGCGCACCGGCACACGGCGCCTGCGATCGGCGAGCATCCACAGCAGGCTCAGGCTGTCGGCCCCCCCGGAGAGGCCCACTAGAATCCGGTCCCCGTCCCGGACCATCGCGTAGTCGTGAATGGCTTTACCGATCGCCCGGTTCAAGGACTTGGTTGCACGCCCGACTGCCGGCACTTAACTCTCGTCGACGGGTTTTTCTTTTTTGAGGACGACGCGCCCCGCGGCAACCTCCCGCAGGGAGATGACCACATCCTCGTTCTTGGGAGAGCTCACCAGGTAATCGGATCCTTCCCGGATCTGCCGCACCCGCCGCGCCACCATGTTGACCAGCGCGAAGCGGTTGGGGATTTTTTTCAAGCAATCTTCAACGGTGATTCGTGCCACGCCGCACCTCCATTCAAACGGTTACAAAATATCGACCAGTTCATACGTACGTTTGCCACCGGGCACTTCGACCGCCACCTCGGCGCCCGGCTTTTTGCCCAGGATGGCCCGGCCGAGGGGGGAAACAATCGAAATGCGCCCGTTTTCCACGTCGGATTCGTCCGGCCCCACGAGCTGATACTCCACGTTTTGGCCGGTCTCGAGGTTTTCCAGCAGCACTCGGGTACCGAAGACCGCACGGTCCTTGGGCAGGCTGGCAGGGTCGATGACCTCCAGACTTGCCAGCTTGTAGGCCAGTTCGCCGATGCGCCCCTCGAGAAAGCTCTGGCGGTCCTTCGCGGCGGCGTATTCGGCGTTTTCGCTCAGGTCGCCATGGGCTCGCGCCTCTTCAATGGCACGGATGTTCGCGGGGCGCTCCACGCGCTTCAGTTTTTCAAGTTCCTTGCGGAGGACTTCATACCCCTCCGGCGTCACCGGGATTCGCTCCAATGTCTGACTCCTGTTCTGCCTGCCAGCTGCGGCCGGATGACCCGCCGCTGCGACGCTACAAATATTTTTCGCCAAGGATCTGGGCGATCTGGACGGCGTTGGTCGCGGCCCCCTTGCGGATGTTGTCGGCCGCAATCCACATGTTGATCCCGTTCGGAACGGACTCGTCCTGCCGGATCCTTCCTACCAGCGTCAGGTCCTGCCCGGCGGCGTCGATTGCCAGCGGGTAGCGGTTCGCCGCCGGGTCGTCGACCACCTTGATTCCGGGGGCGGCGGCCAAAAGCGCCCGCACCTCGTCCGCGGGGCAGGCGCGGCGGGTCTCCACGTTGACGGCCTCGGAGTGGCCGAAAAACACCGGGACCCGCACGGTGGTGGCGGTGACGCCAATGCTTGCGTCCTCCAAAATTTTGCGGGTCTCGTTGACCATCTTCATCTCTTCCTTGGTGTAGCCATTGTCGAGGAACGTGTCGATGTGTGGCAGACAGTTGAAGGCGATGCGGTGCGCGTAGACCCGGGTTTCAGCCTCCATGAAGTTGATCATCGCCCGGGTCTGGTTGAAGAGCTCCTCGATCGCCTTCTTGCCCGTGCCGGACACCGACTGGTAGGTGGACACCACAATGCGTCGGATGCCGTATTGGCGGTGGATCGGGCAGAGTGCCACCACCATCTGGATGGTGGAGCAGTTGGGGTTGGCGATGATCCCCTTTTGAGTGTACTGGGCGATGGCGTGCGGGTTCACCTCGGGCACCACCAGGGGTACCTGCGCGTCCATGCGCCAGGCGCTGGAGTTGTCAATGACCACGCAGCCGGCCTTGGCGGCGATGGGGGCGAACTGCTCACTGGTGCTCCCGCCCGCCGAAAACAAGGCGATGTCCATACCCGTGAAGGATTTTTCGGTCAACTGCTCGACATCGACCAGATCGCCCCGGAACCGCAGCTTTCGACCGACCGAACGTGCCGAGGCCAGCAGCCGGATGGAGTTGACCGGAAAATCCGCCTCCTCGAGGCAGGTGATCATTTGATTCCCGACGGCTCCCGTCGCCCCGGCCACCGCGACATTGAATCTCTTCTTGCGCATCTGCACCATCTCCTTCATCATCCGTGTCCGGCACCGGCTGCGACCGGTGCTGGGAAATACGCGACCACCCGGCATCCTGGCCGGAAAACCACGCGGGTTACATGGTGCAGTCGGTGGTCGTGAAACACCCGAGAATGGAGGTGCCGGCCTTGACCTTGTCTCCGACGGACACCGTGAGGCTGATGTCGCTCGGCAGGTAGACGTCCAGGCGCGAACCGAAGCAAATCATGCCGAAGCGCTGGCCGCGCCGCACGCGGTCATCGGCCTGCACGTGGCAGATGATCCGGCGGGCGATCAGCCCGGCCACCTGGACAAAGCACAGCTGTTTGCCGTAATCGGTCTCCACAAAAACCGCGTTATGTTCGTTGCGGTGGGAGGCGTCGCTGCGATCGGCCGCCACGAACTGTCCCGGCCGGTAGCTCACGCGAACGACCCGGCCTTCCGCGGGGATGCGGTTCACATGCACGTTCAAAACGGACATGAAGATGCTGACCCGCCGGCATTCCCCTTGTGCAAATTCCCCGCCGTCCGCCACGCCAGCGTAGACCACCTTCCCGTCTGCCGGCGACACCACCGCGCCAGGCCGCTTCGGGGTCACGCGGTCCGGGTCCCGGAAGAAAGCGCAGATGCAGAACGTGGCCGCCAGCCCGCCCACTGCCAGGACGCTCATCCCCAAAAGCGATAGAATCAGGGTCGCGAAGGCGGCCCCGACGATCAGCGGCAGCCCGGCCTTCGCAATGGGAAAAGCTGTACGACTCGGTGTGTCCGACCAGACAAACTCGTCCATGCGTCCCCTGTCGCCCGC
>JBFYWS010000249.1:0-3991 GCA_041310935.1 Desulfobacteraceae bacterium
CATCCGCCTTTTATTTCAGCTAAGATGCCGCCATCCTGATGCATTCGCCGCCGATTGAGCCCTGGCCGGTGTGTTGAGCTGATCTCCCATCGCAATGGCGGTTACGCCGCCACCCTCTCCCTGCCATCCCCCTGAGGGGGGTAGGGTGGGGGTAGCGCGGCGCATGTGGCTGTGTTTATGAATCGATGTACTTAGTGTCCATCCAGAAATGGTGGATTTCGGCTCAGGCCAAGGCCGCAGCGATTTCGCAACCGCAGGCGTAGTCCGTCTACGCCGAGGAGTGCGAAGAGCGAGAACGCCGGCATGGGCCGAAAGATGCCGTTTGTGGATGGGCACTAACTAAACACCCGGATCCATGACATGACCATCACTTCAAAGTTGCCGGCCGTCGGGTTGACCATATTCACCGCGATGACGAATCTGGCGAACGCTTGCGGCGCCATCAACCTCTCCCAGGGCTTTCCGGAATTCGACCCCCACCCGGGTCTGAAGGAACTCGTGTCCAAATACATCCGGGACAGCCACAATCAGTACGCCCCGATGCAGGGCGTCATGGCCCTGCGCGAACGGATCGCCGAAAAGGTCCGAGGGCTTTACCGGGCGGACTATGACCCGGCAACGGAGATCACCGTCACCACCGGCGCCACGGAGGCGCTGTTTGCAGCCGTTGCCGCCGTGGTTCACCCCGGCGACGAGGTCATCATCGTCGAGCCCGCCTATGACTGCTACAGCCCCATGGTCACCCTGAACGGCGGGCGGCCCGTATTCACCCCTCTGACCTATCCATCGTACCGCATCGATTGGGGCGCCTTCCACCGGTGCATCACTCCACGGACCCGCCTGGCCATCTTGAACTTCCCGCACAACCCGAGCGGAGCGGTTCTCGACGCGCAGGACCTTGACGCCCTGGCGAAGATCCTCCGGGATACCGGCGTTCTCGTCCTCAGCGACGAGGTGTATGAACACATCATTTTTGACGGACTCACGCACCACAGCCTGGCCGGGCATCCCGAGCTGCGGGAACGCAGTTTCGTCGTGAGCTCTTTTGCGAAGACCTATCATGCGACCGGGTGGAAAATCGGCTACTGCCTCGCCCCCCGGCAGCTGTCCGCCGAATTCCAGAAGATTCACCAGTATCTCGTTTTTTCCGTCAACACGCCGATCCAGCATGCCTACGCCGAGTTCATGCAGGACCAGAGCCATTGGGCGAGCCTCATGTCGTTTTACCAGTCCCGGCGGGATTACTTCCTCAACCGGCTCGCAGGCTCGTGCTTCCGTCCGCTGCCCTGCCATGGGACTTTTTTCCAGATGCTGGACTACTCCGCGATCAGCGACGAGCCGGACGTGTCGTTCGCGCGGCGCCTGACGGCGGAGCACGGTGTGGCCGCCATCCCCCCTTCGGTCTTTTACCACGATAGAGAAGACAACCGGGTCCTGCGCTTTTGTTTCGCAAAAAAAGAGGCGACTCTCGCGGCGGCCGCCGAGCGGCTGTGCCGGATTGACGCCGGGGCAGTACGTTAACCATGGCAGGACTCAAAAAGGTGCGGATGCCCTCTGAGAGCGATGGCCCGCCCGTTGATGCGGCCGAGTGCGAGCGGAGCATCCTGCACGGCCTGGCCTGCGAGTGGGAAGGTGCCCGGCGCCTGCTCGACCCGGATTACGGCCGACGCCTGCGAAGACCCCTCTTCGCGTTGACCGACGGCCGGTCGCGCTGGGGATCCTGGTCGGCCGACCGGCGCGAAATCTGCCTGAGTCGGCACTTGGTGTTCAACCATACGTGGGACGCCGTGCGCGAGGTGCTCTTCCACGAAATGGCCCACCAGTTGGCGGATGAGGTCTGCCGCGCCGACGGCGAGACGGCGCACGGGCCGCTCTTCCACGCGGCGTGCGCCCAGTTGGGCGCCAACCCCCGCGCCTCCGGCAGCTTTCCGTTGCTGACCGAGCGCTTGGATCACGCGGCCGCGGCGGTCCCGGACCGGCAGCTTGAGCGGATCCGCAAGCTATTGGCCCTCGCGGGCAGCGCCAACCGGCATGAGGCCGAGGCCGCCATGCTCAAGGCTCACGAGCTGAACGCCCGCCACAACGCCGGCATCGTCGCGCGCGCAGAACCCCGGGAGGTCATGAGCGTCTTCATCGGCCGGCCCGCGCTGCGGCACAGCCGGGTGCATTACCGCCTGGCGGCGCTGCTGAGCGATTTTTACTTCGTGCTTCCGATCTGGGTGCCCGCCTACGTCATGGATCGCTCCCGCATGGGCCGGGTGCTGGAGATCAGCGGGACGCCGCGAAACATCCGCACCGCGGCATATGTGCACGCGTTTATGCAGCGGGTCATCGGAGAGGAGTGGCAATGGTTCGCGCAGGGCAACGCCGAGCGGCGAGGCCGGGCGGCGGATTTCGGAGTAGGCGTCATCGAGGGGTTCCGCGCCAGGCTCGAATCCGGCCGGGCGTACCGGCCGCCGACCGGCAGCCCTGAGGCCGCTTTGGTTCCTCTGAAAGATCCGGTGCTTGAATCCTATTTCAAGCGCCGCTATCCTCACACCGCCCGCGTCACCAGCACCGCTTCCCGCGTGGACCGGCGCACGCTCAACGCCGGTCGTGATGTCGGCCGCCGCCTCGTCCTGTCCCAACCGGTCGCCGAAATCGGCGCCGCCGGAGGCCTGCTGCCGCCTGCCGAATAGCCTTGACGCCTTCGCAAAAAGTCCAACTTCAGCGTTGCGCTTCATCTCGTTGTCACTGCGGCGTACGACGAGTACGCCTCGTGACACGAGGCTCGCGCGCCTTGAATTTGGAGCTTTTTGCAAAGTCGTCTGTAAACCGACTCTTTACGATCCCATCACTAGTGAAATAAGCGGCACCCTGGAAGGGTGCCGCTTATTTCAACCAGTACGGGTTGATCAGATCGGCGAAGATGGTCATGGCGGCCTCGGAACCCTGGCCCGCGGCCGTCACGATCTGCTTGTAGCCGCCTTCCACATCGCCCGCGGAGTAGATGCCCGGCAGGTTGGTGCGGTGTTTGCCATCGTGCCCGATGTAGCCGTCCGCATTGATCTCAAGCCCTATTTTCTGCGCCAATTCGATCGCCGGCAGATATCCAACGGCGATGAAAACCCCGTCGGTCTTGAGCGTCGTGGTCTCCCCGGTCTTGACGTTGGACAGGCTGAGCTCCCGCACCCGGTCTTCGCCCCGGATCTCCTTGATCTCCGTGTCCCAGATCACAGGGATGTTGTTCTCGACGATCTGGCGTGCCAGGAAGTCCTGGGCCCGGAGGCTGTCACGGCGGTGGATCAGCGTCACCGTCACCCCCATGTGGTGCAGGTACAGAGCCTCGGTCACGGCGCTGTTGCCGCCCCCCACCATGACCACACGTTTGCCCTTGAACAGCGGTCCATCGCACGTGCTGCAGTAACTCACCCCACGGCCGGCCAGCCGCGATTCGCCGGGCACGTTGAGGTGGCGGTGGGTGGCGCCGGTCGCCAGGAGGATCGCCTTGGTCAAGAACTTGCGGCGGCTGGTCTGCACGACCATCGGCTTGCCGGGCTGAATGTCCAGGACACCCTCGCCCTGAAAGATCTGAACATACTGCAGGGCGTGGCTCACCATGATGTCCACTAAAGTCTTGCCTCCCACCGAAGTGAATCCCGGGTAGTTTTCAACGATCGGCGTGGTGGCCACCTGCCCCCCGAGCGCCTGCCGCTCGACAATGGCGGTCCTCAGGCCGCTGCGCACGGCGTAGATTCCGGCGGTCAAACCCGCAGGCCCTCCGCCCACGATCAGCAGATCCGTTTCCACTTGTGCCGCATCGCTTTCGGGGATGAAAATCGTTTGCGTCTCGAGCTTTTGCAGCGACAGCATGAACACTTCCTCGGGCTGGGCGCCGTGGCCGATAAGGATGTCGTTGGCAAACGCCTGGGGAACGCTTTGGGCGGAGTACTGGTTGGCCAGTTCAATTTCACACTGGATGTCGATGATCTCGGTCGCGACATGTTCAGGC
>JBFYWS010000268.1:0-3460 GCA_041310935.1 Desulfobacteraceae bacterium
AGATCGGCTGCAACCACTGCACCGGAGTCCTCTGCGCCAAGAAGTTTATTGAGGCCGGCTACCCGGTTCATAAGGGCACGGCCCGGCACCGATCCAAGGATCCGGCCTACCTCGGCAACGGGGACAAGATCGGGTACGGGATTGAGGTTTAAAGGACGTCAGCCATCAGCGGCGGGAAGCTGAAGGTCTCCCGCCGCTGAATTTACGGGGAGGTGAACGATGGCGAATTACCGTTGCGGTATGGCAGCTTTGGTGTTAGCGGCCTTTTTGATGGTCGCCATCCTGGGGTGCCCTAGCTCCCAGGTCATTCCGGAAATGAAGAGTGTGATCGACAATTTCACGGACCGGGCGAAGCTGGCCGCGTTGCTGCAGAAGTACGGCGAACCCGGAGTGGTGCCCCCGGAGCTGACGGTCTGCGACATGGCCAAACCGGTCTTGTCCAAGGCCGAGGAAAAAGACGGCATTTCCTATTACACACTGGAGTCCCGGGTGGAAAAGTGCGATCAGCATTCTGAAACGGCGGTGGGCACGGTGCGGATCTTCGCCATGGGGTGGAAGGGTGGAAAGATCGTGAAATTCGTCTGGGGCGGCCCCAAGGGAGGCAAGGTGGAATACTAAACAAGAACACCACCGCTGTTGCAGGATCGTTTTCGGGTGCTGAAGGGGGGTATTATGAAACCAATCGCTTGGGTAATGGTTGTGAGTTGCTTGATCGTGTGTTCGGCATGGGCCAACCCTGGGCCCGGTGTTATCCCTGAAATGCTGGAATGTATGGAATCCCACGGCTCGCAGGCTCAGTATGCTGCGGTGTTACAAAAGTACTGCGACCCCGGCCTCATGCGCCAGGCCATGGGGTTGCTGGTCATCAAAAAACCCTACGTAGTCAAAACCGAGCAGAAAGGTCCGGCGGTTTGTTACACGGTGGAAGGAACCGCGGTGGAGACCTCCTCGGAATTTCCGGCGGATACCACTCAGACCTACAACGTATGCTGGGAGAACGGCCGCATCGCCTCCCTTGAGTTCTACGGTGCCAAACCTCGCGCTTACCAGGAGGTCATCCCACAGATGCGCGAGTGCATGCGGGCCCATGGATCGCCAGCGGAATATGAGGCGGCCCTTAAAAAATATTGCGATCCCGGCATCATTCGCCAGGCCATGGGGCTTTTGGTCATAAAAGACCCCTATGTCGTGAGAACTGAGACGAAGGGGCCGGTCATCACCTACACGGTGGAGGGTCGCACCGTCGGCACCTCGAGCGAAATCCCAAGCGATGTGGTTCAGCTCTACCGGGTGAGTTGGAAAGATGCCCGGGTGGTTTCGCTGGAGTTCCTGGGGCCGAAAAAAGGAATAAGTAAACCCTAATGAGTTCGCATTCGTCGCGGGGAGGTGAATGAAGCTCTGAGAACTCAGCCCCCCGCCCGGCAATCGTAGTGTCTCAAGCGGCCCTCTCGAAGTTTGCGGGGGCGATGTGGTCCAGTTGCGATGTCGTTTCGACTTCGCGGTTCGCTCTCGATTTCCTCGCGTGCGACAGAGCCCGGTCGGGGCGGACAAACGAAAGGGGGGTGGGGACATGCGTATTTTCAAGCGCAAGGGTAAGGTTTACGAACTGGATACAGACGGGTTTCTGCTGAATGCCAAGAAATGGGACCCTGATTTGGCTGAAGGCCTGGCGTTGGACCTCGGCACTCAGGGAGGGCTGACCCGGGAGCACTACGATGTCATCCATTTCATCCGCCGGGAGTTGGACAGAACCGGGAAATGCCCCAACCTGTTCGAGACCTGCCGGGCCAACAACCTGCGCCGCAGCGAACTGAAGCGGCTGTTCCCGACGGGCTACATGCGCGGGGCCTGCAAGCTGGCCGGCGTGAGCTACAAGGAGGCCTACCTCGGTGCGGATTACATGGAGCACAGCGCCAAGGACCTGCATGCCGTCGCCACAAGGCAGGAATATCGGGTGGATGTGCGCGGCTTTCTCGTGGACCCGGACGAGTGGGACGAGCACTACGCCGCCCACCGGGCCTATGATATGAAGATCTCCGGAGGCAAGCTCAACCTGCAGCACTGGCGCATCATCCGTTACCTGCGCTCGACCTTCTACAAAACCGGCAAGATCCCCACGGTCACGGAGACCTGCGAGGCCAACGACATTGACATCGAGGAGCTCGAACAGCTGTTTCCGGATGGCTACCACCGGGGAGCCGTAAAAATCGCCGGCTTGCGGTTGCGCTGATGAGGTTTCCCCCGTAATGGCGTCGGACGTGAACCTGAGCCGCTTTTTCAAGGGGAACCTTGACGAAGATCCCAATGCTGCGCTCCAGGCGCTCATGCGGGCGATCCTGATCCGCACCCAGTTTCTGCCCACGGTCCGGCACATCATCGGTTGGCGGGGCCTGAAGCAGTCATCGGCCGGGATGGAGGGGTGGACCGCAAAGGTCAGGGACTACGCCGGCGTGTTCGGGCTCTTTTTCATGGGTATTGAACCTATTGAAGGGTGGACCACCGGCTGTTTCGGTCTCTGCTATTTCCCCGACACCGCGGAGGCGCTGGTCGAGCGCTTTTCGCTGCGGGCCGCCGCCTTCACCCAGACTGAGGATTATCGGCACTGCATCCGCGATTTTCTGCAGCACCCGGAAATGTGTGAGCTTTTCGGTGTCGGGAGCCTGCTGCTTTCCGTCCGGCATGACCAGCGCGCGTTGGCGCTGGTCATGCAAAGCCTATCCTCACAACGCACGGTCGCCCGGGAGGGTGTGCGCCTACCGCAGGGCGGGCAGATGGTTCAGCTGGTCGCACCCGGTGGCTACGACCAGGACCTGCCCGCCTTCGAAACGACGCTCGGCTTCTTTGACGTGCTGGCAGCGTCGGTGACGTTCAATCTCGAGCAGCCTCCCAGTTGCCTCATCGAACGGCGGTACCCGGCAAACCAGCGGGTGTACGACCATTCGGGCACCGTATCTTCACAGGATGCCCCCGACCTCTGGAACGGGCTCGTGGTGCTGGGCTACGGGGAGAGGAACTTTGATACCCTCTGCTCGGCGGTCTCGGCAACAAAGAGCGCCCCAATTTCGGAGATAAGGGCAAACGGATCCGAGACGGCCCCCCGCGACTACCGGGACAAGCTCTGGTGGCGAGCCCACCAGCTAAAGGATTCCAAAAGCGTCGACAAGAAAAGACTGGGCGTGGACGAACGCCCGCCACTCATCATCCTCACGGGGTTTCTGGGTTCCGGAAAAACGAGCTTCCTGCAGCATTTCATCGAGTATCAGACACAGCGCAGCCGCTTCGTGGCCGTGATCCAAAACGAAATCGGCGAGGTCGGCCTCGATGGCAAGCTGCTCGACTACACCGTCACCGAGATCGACGAGGGCTGCGTCTGCTGCAGCCTGGCGGGCAACTTGAAACAGGCGGTTCGGGGCATCCTCGAAAGTTTTTCCCCCGACACCATCATCCTTGAAACCTCCGG
>JBFYWS010000273.1:0-4886 GCA_041310935.1 Desulfobacteraceae bacterium
CTCCGCGCTGAACGTTCCGGAGGCGCAGGTGCTCGTCGCCTCTACGGGTGTCATCGGCGAGCCGCTGCCCGTGGAGCGCATCGAGTCGGCGCTGCCGGGGCTCCTGCGCGGCCTGAAGAGCGAAGGCGTGATGGATTTTGCCGAAGCCATCATGACCACCGACCGGGTGCCGAAGGTTGTCTCGCGGCAGGGGCGGCTGGGCGGCCGGACCTTCACCCTGACGGGGGTCGTGAAGGGGGCCGGGATGATCCGGCCGGATGTGGCCACCATGCTCTGCTTTCTCATGACGGACATCGCGGCAGCGCCGGATGCCCTTCGCGAGATGCTCGTGGCCGCGGCCGACCGTTCCTTCAACCGCATCACGGTGGACGGCGACACCAGCACCAACGACACCATTCTGCTGCTGGCCAACGGTCTGGCGGGGGCTGCGGCGGACTCGGACGACGCCCGGGCCGCCTTTCAGACCGTGCTGGACGAGGTCATGCTCGCTCTGGCCAAGTGGGTGGTGAAGGATGCCGAGGGGTCGAACAAGCTGGTGGAGATCAGCGTGCGCGGCGCGCTCAGCGACCCGGACGCGCTGCGCATCGCCGACACGATCGCGCATTCGCCCCTGGTCAAGACCGCCCTTTTCGGCGAAGATGCCAACTGGGGCCGGATTCTCGCGGCTGCGGGGCGGGCGGGGGTCCCGCTCAACCCGGACACGGTGGACGTCTTCATCGGTTCCGCCCAGATGGTGTCCCGCGGGATGGGGTGCGGCAAAGCGGTGGAGGCGGAGGCCACGCGGGTGCTGAAGAGCGACGAGTTCTGCATCGCGCTGGATCTGCACCTGGGCCCGGGCCGGGCGACGGTCTTCACCTGTGATTTTTCCATCGATTACGTCAAGATCAACGCCGACTACCGCAGTTGAAACAATTCCGAAGCACGAAACCCGAAATTCGAAACAGGCACAATACCCGGCAGTTTGTTTCGGATTTCGATATTCGGATTTAGGATTTTTTCAGTGACGTTGGTGCGCCTTCAAAAATTTCTATCCGCGGCCGGCGTGTGCTCGCGTCGCAGTGGGGAAACGCTTATCCGCGCCGGACGCGTGCAGGTGAACGATCGGGTGGTCGACGAGCTCGGCGCCAAGGTCGACCCGGAGCAGGATCGGGTCGCGGTGGACGGCATTCCGGTCGTGCCGGAACGGGGGATGATTTACATCGCCCTGCACAAGCCCAGGGGCTATGTGACCAGCTGCCACCACCCGGGCAAGCGGATTGTCCTCGAGTTGATCGACGTTCCCGCGCGGGTGTTTCCGGTGGGACGGCTCGACAAGGACTCCACCGGGCTGCTGCTGCTGACCAACGACGGCCGGCTCCACCACCGCCTGTCCCACCCCTCCTTCGACCACGAGAAGGAATACGATGTCACCGTGGAGCGGCCCATCTCGGACGGGGCGCTGCAGCGCATGGCCCGGGGCCTGCCGATCCTGAACACGCGCACCCGCCCGGCCGAGGTCACCCGGGTTTCCGAGAAGCGCTTTCGCATCGTGCTCAAGGAGGGCCGCAACCGGCAGATCCGGCGCATGGTCGGCCGGGTCGGAAACGAGGTCGTCAGCCTGGCGCGCATCCGTTTCGCGGGCCTCCGGCTCGGGAGACTGCCGGAGGGCGCCTGGCGGTATCTGGACGATCACGAGGTTGAGGGCCTGCTGGAGTCCATCGCGACCGGGGACAACCGCAACGCTGGTCCGACGCGCACCAGTACGTAGTCCGTGCGTTCGGCGATCGAACGCACCGGGGACGCAATTGTTAATTGACGATAATTTTCTGTCCCAGCTGAAGCTTGGAGTGGGGCTGTATTTTGTTGAGGGCCAGCAGCCGCTCCACCGTGGTGTTGTGGCTCTTGGCGATGGACTGCAGCGTGTCGCCTTTGCGGACAGTATACGTCGCGGCCGGCCGCGGCTTCGGCGATTCAATCTTGGCCAGCGGGGGCGGTGCCCCCGGGACGATTTTCAACACCTGGCCGAGCGTGATGTTTGAGGCGTTGACCCGGTTGCTTCGCTCGATTTCCTGGGTGGTCGTGCCGTAGCGTTTGGCAATGTTCCAGAGCGAGTCGCCCGGCCGGACCACGTGATCGATCGTCTCCGGTTTGTGCGCCGGGGCCTTGGCGGCCTGAGTCGCAGCGGGGCGTTCGTCGGATGGGACCTCGACCAGGGGCACCCGCACCGTTTTGCCGACGGTGAGCGGTTCCGGCCGACGCATGTTGTTCGCCAGCATGATGTTTTTTGCGTCGGATCGGTATTTCGTGGCCAGTGTTCCCAGGGTGTCGCCCTTGCGCACCTTGTGCTGGACCACCACCACCCTCCCGGGGCGGTATGCGGGGATCTCATCGATCTTCGCCAGCACCAGGTCGGCCGTCCCGGGAGGAACGCGCAGCTCGTAGCCGTCCTCGGGCAGGATGCCCTGCCGCAGCTCGGCGTTGAGCTCGCGCAGGAGGACGTCGTCGATCCCGGTGGCCTGGGCGATGCTTTTCAACTGGGCCTGCCGCGGGACGCTGACGGTTTCGAACACCAGGGGCGGCTCGACCGCCACGGCATTCAGGCCGTACTTTTCGGGCGAGGTGACGATGTGCAGGGTCGCCAGGAAGCGGGGCACGTAGCGCGCGGTCTCCCGCGGCAGGCGCTCGTAAAGATCCCAGAAATCGTCGAGATAGTTGATGTTCTGGCCCTGGATGGTGCGCAGGACACGATTCTCGCCGCAGTTGTAGCCGGCCAGCACCGTGGCCCAGTCCCCGAACATCTCGTGCAGTTCCTTCAGGTAGTCGATGGCGCCGCGGGTGGACTTGTCCGGGTCCAGGCGCTCGTCGATGTACTTGTCGCGGTTGAGGTTGTAGCGGTAGCCGGTGGAAGGGATAAACTGCCAGAGCCCCAATGCCCGGGCGGGTGAGAGGGCCGTCACCTTGTAGCCGCTCTCGATCAGCGGCAGCCAGGAGAGCTCGGCCGGCAGGCCGGCCTCCTTCAGGGCCGTCTCCATTCTGGGCTGGTATTTCCCGGAGCGCCGGTAGGCGTCGAGAAAAAAGTCCCGTTCGCGACCGGTGGTGAAGGAATCGATTTCATCCTGAACGTGTTTGTTGATGATGAGGGGGATGGAATTGCGCTTGCCGTTGACGACCACGTGCCGGGAGGAATAGATCTCCAGGATGCGCTTTGAAATGGTGTGGCGCAGGTCCTCTTTCTCCTGCAGCAGCTGGGGGTCGTTGCCGGGGTCCACATCCAGGATGAGCGCGTAGGCCTGGTCCAGGGTGTCGATCGCCTTGTCCAGATCGCCGCGCTGCCAATACGATTGCGAAAGGCGGCAGAGGTAGAGGGCCCGGTTGAGGGCCGGCTGCTTGCCGTTTACCTTGCCGGCCTGGAACTCCTCGTCCTCCTCTTCGATGATGCACTCCTCGTCTGTGCCGGCGGGCGATGCAGCGGCGGAGGTGGAAGACGTGGTCATCTGGGCCGGCGATTTTCCCGCCAGGACATCCCGCGGCGCGAGATGGGCCTCTTTCCGGTCGGCCGGACCCGCACCCGTTTTGGCAGCGCTGTCGCCGGCGGGTGCGGCCGCCTCGCTGGCCTTGGTCTCCGTCGAGGCGGCCGTTTTAGACGGCGCCGTCGATGATGGCGGGCCGGCGGCAAAGTGGGAGCATCCGAGCGACAGAAGCATCGCGCCGGATACGGCCCATAAGCGAATCCATCGAGGTGTCATGCGTGCATATCTCCACCCGGACAAGCCGGAGCCAAATTCGAAATTCGAAGCACGAAATTCGAAACAAATTCTAAAGGGAATAGTGCCGGTGCGACGGCTGATTGCCACGTCCATAAAACAGAGACGGGTGAGTTTGTCAAGGATCGATCGGCCGCGCCGGCGGGGGAGAGCGCTGCGGCCCCATCCTTAACATGTAACGTCCGACCCAGAAAAAAGTGTTGATTTTTTTAGCCGACGCTTTATAATACCCCTAAATTTAACTTGACACGCAGGATCAAACCTTCTATTAAGGCTCTTTTTAAAAGCCATAGGGCTTTTTTTGTCTTTTGTCGCAACATGCTTTGAGGCCTTTTGGCAATGCCAGCGTAGCTCAGCTGGTAGAGCTACTGATTTGTAATCAGTGGGTCGGGGGTTCGAGTCCCTCCGCTGGCTCCAGGTCACGGAATTTGGGAGCGTGGTGTGCGGGCCCGCTCCTGCAGCATTTCGGATGAACCGGCCGCGTGATGATCGTTGCCCCGGTGGGGTTCCCGAGCGGCCAAAGGGAACAGACTGTAAATCTGTCGGCTGATGCCTACGGAGGTTCGAATCCTCCCCCCACCACCAACCTGATATGAGTCTTGTGTAGGAGATTTCGGCGGCGCCGTTCGAGATCGATAGTCACTACAGGACTTCCTGCATGAGTCGTTGTGTCTCCTCGGGATCGCGCGTGTGTGGCTTGTCATTCGGGGTGGGATGATGTGCGTTGCGCCGTTTCCGGGCGGGTGTAGCTCAGCTGGTAGAGCTCCAGCCTTCCAAGCTGGATGTCGCGAGTTCAAATCTCGTCGCCCGCTCCACAGTTTTGAAGCGGTCCGGGGTGGTAGGCCGTTGCGATTGCTTGAGCCCACGTAGCTCAGTCGGTAGAGCGCTTCCTTGGTAAGGAAGAGGTCCACCGGTTCGATTCCGGTCGTGGGCTCCACCTTTTCTCAACCGTCGTTCGCGGTGGGGTGAAGTTGTAGGATAGTCCCTATTTTTATTAGATTACGGAGGATGACAATATGGCCAAGCAGAAGTTTGAGCGGACGAAGCCGCACGTGAATGTAGGGACGATCGGGCACATCGATCACGGGAAGACGACGTTGACGGCGGCGATCACGAAGCAGTTGAGTTTCAGGGGGATGGCGA
>JBFYWS010000278.1:0-6283 GCA_041310935.1 Desulfobacteraceae bacterium
CGAGTCGATGTGGGCGCTGATGCCGATGTTCCTGACTTTGCGGATGTCTTTCTTCATGTGCACTTACCCTTTGCGTGACGAGATGCTTTGGTGACGGCTGCGCAAAAACTCGTAAAAAAAAATTCCCGTCTCGGTCATCCCGAAACGGGACCTTCAGGCCCAATTGCATTTATATTTCACTGTAACTGGTAAAAATATATTATGTTTCGATGAGTTGTCAATAAAAATATTAGCACCACCACATATTACATCGATTTTAAGCTGGTCTTTTGGTATAATAATCAATTTACAGGCGCCGTAACTACTCAGGCAGGTCGACTGAAGGAGAAGAGATGCGCGATCCGTATTGCCCTTCAGTCTTCAGCCTAGAAGCGGTTTCACAACCTCGGATCACGCCTGAGGGCAAGGCGCAGACTGATTCGAAAGCGCAGCATACACGCCAGTATGTGAGCATTTCGAGAGGTCGGCAACGCCGCCATCGGGTGTCAGACGGGGTTATGAAACCACTTCTAAACACCTGAGTCGTTGCCGGCAGCGCATCATTGCGGGGGACACATAATGGATTGGCAGCAACGTTACGCCTCGAAGGTTCTGGCCGCCCAGCATGCGGTTGGGAAAATCAAGCGCGGCAGTCGGGTCTTCATCGGCACGGGGTGCGGGGAGCCCCAGCACCTGATCAAGGCCATGGTGGCCGACCCGAGCCTGCAGGACATCATGCTCTACCAGATGCTGTCCTACACCCTTTCCCATTTCATCGACAGCCCCTCGTTCCTGAAGCGTTTTTCGCTGAAACTGTTCTTCATCAGCCGGACCATGCGCAAGGCGGCCTTCGAAGGCCGGATCGACTACATTCCCAGCTACCTTTCCGAAATCCCCGGCCTGTTTTCCAGCAACCGGATCGGCCTGGACGCCGCCATCGTGCAGATGAGCCCGCCGGACAAATACGGCTACTGCAGCCTGGGGGTTTCGGTGGACATCACCCGGGCGGGCCTGGAAAACGCCCGTCTGGTGATTGCGCAGATCAATCCGCGCATGCCGCGCACCTGGGGCGACAGCTTCATCCACGTCGATGACATCGACTGGTTGGTGCCCTACGACGAGCCGCTGGTGCAGTCCTTCCCCACGATCCAGGACAATGAAGTCTCCCGCCGGATCGGGCACTACGTGTCAGAGCTCGTGGATGACGGGGCGACCCTCCAGGTCGGGTTCGGCAACCTGCCCTTCCATCTGTTGAAGTATCTGGACGGCAAGAAAGACCTCGGCCTGCACACGCATGTGATCACCGACGGTTTCCTTCCGCTGTTCGAGAAGAAGGTCATCACCAACAAGAAAAAAAGCCTGCTGCCCGACCGGATCGTCACCTCTCTGTGCATGGGGTCCCAGCGGCTCTACGACTTCGTGGACAACAACCCCGCCTTCTACTTCCGGGCGTCGGATTTCGTCAACGACCCCCTGGTGATCGCGCGCAACGACAACCTGATCTCGATCAGCTCGGCCCTCGAGGTCGATCTTACCGGGCAGGTGTGCACCGATTCCATGGGGTACATGTTTTACAGCGGGATCGGCGACCAGGTGGATTTCCTGCGCGGCAGCGCCATGTCGAAAGGCGGCTTTTCCATCGTGGCGATGCCCTCCACCGCCCAGAGTGGAAAGATTTCCCGCATCGTCTCCCACCTCAGCGAAGGGGCCGGGGTCGCCACCACGCGCGGCGATGTCAACTTCGTGGTCACCGAATACGGCATCGCCGAACTCAAGGGCAAGGGGATCTACCAGCGGGTGATGGAGCTTGCGCAGATCGCGCACCCGAAATTCCGCGAAGAGCTGATCGAGGTTGCCAAGAAGCGGCATTACATCTTTCCGGACCAGCTGCCGCCCTCGACGGATGACCTCATCTTCATCGAAGCCTACAAGCGATCGTTTACCCTCAGGAACGGGAAGGCCCTGGAGCTGCGGCCGCTGCTGCCCTCGGACGAGTTCGCCTACCGCAACTTTTTCTACTCCCTGCAGGAAAAGACCATTTACATGCGCTTTTTCTACAAGATGCGCACCTTCACCCACGAGGTCGCCCAGAAGCAGTGGGCCAGCCTCGATTACCGTCACAACATTTCCATCGTCGGCCTCACGCAGAAGGGTGGGCACAAGGAGATCGTTGCCATCGGTTCCTACGCCAAGGAAGGCGACGACCGGGCCGAGGTGGCCTTCGTGGTGCGCGAAGACTGCCAGGGGCAGGGGATCGGCTCGTACCTCCTGGAGTTGCTCGAGGTGATCGCGAAGGAAAACGGGTACAACGCCTTCGCCGCCACCGTTCTGCGCGAAAACGCCTCCATGCTGCGGGTGTTCAAGAAGCGTTACCCGAGTGCCCAGGTGACGTTTTCGAGCGGCAGCGAGGTGCTGGTTCACATGGACTTCGCTGACGCCAAGGCGCACCCTGAAGCGAGGCCGGAAGCGGGTGTGCGCGCGGACTGAATCGTGGCCGCGGGCAGCCGGGGTGCAGTTTCGTGGCGGTCCGGACGGGAGCCGCCGCCCGTTAGGCCTTGCGAAAAATCGGAATTTATTGTAATTCAAGAAATATACGCCAACAACACAAGCAATGGAGGGGCGGGCACGTGTCTTACACGCTTGATCAAAAGCAATTGGACCGGATCGAGGAAATCTTGAAAACCGACTTGATCGACAACGGGGTGCGGTGTGTTTTCCTGATCGACATGGCCGGCAACATCGTCACCAATCTCGACAACGGGGAGAAGCAGCACGACATCTATTCACTGGCCGCCCTGGCCGCTGGGAATTTCGGCGCCGTGAGCGCCATGGCGAAGATCATCGGGGAGAGCGAGTTTTCGCTGCTGTTCCACAAGGGCAAGAAGGAAAACATCCACTTCAACAAGATCTCGTCGGAATTCCTTCTGATCACGATTTTCGGCAACGACATCTCCCTCGGGTTTTTGCGTTTGAAAGTCAGTGAGTCGGTCGAACAACTGAAGCGGATCCTGGAGTCGTTGATGGCGGCGCACGCATAGAAGTGGTTTCATAACCTCGGATCACACCTGAGGGCAAGGCGCAGGCCGATTCGAAAGCGCAGTCCGCCTGCGGCGGACCATCGGGGGTCAGACGGGGTTATGAAACCATTTCTAAACGTCCGGCCGATCCGCACGCGCGGTGCAACGTCTGCGAAGCCGGCGGGCAGGAATCGAATGGCATTCGTCAATCTCAAAACCAAGGTCATACAGGTGAAGATCGTCTACTACGGCCCGGGCCGGGGGGGCAAGACGACCAACCTGGAGTACATCTACCGAAAGTTCCAGCAGCGGATCAATTCTGAGATGGTGACGGTCAAGACGCACGGCGATCGCACCCTGTTTTTTGATTTCCTGCCCTTCGACATCGGCATGATCAACGGCTACAACATCAAAATCCAGCTCTACACGGTCCCGGGTCAGGTGAAGTACAACGCGACGCGCCGGCTTGTGCTGCGCGGCGTGGACGGGGTCGTCTTCGTCGCGGATGCCATGGCGGTGCGCCGCGAGAAAAACATCCAGTCGCTCGAAAACCTGCAGGAGAACCTGGCGAGCTACAAAAAGGGCCTGAACGCCCTGCCATGTGTGCTGCAGTACAACAAGATGGACCTGCTCGAGCAGGGTATCCCCCTGCTGCCGGTCGAGGTGCTGGAGCGGGACTTGAACCACGAGTTTCACGCGCCCTATTTTCCCGCCAGCGCCGTGAAAGGGACCAACGTGGCGGCGACCCTCAAGAAGATCATTTCCCTGGCGATCGCTTCCGTCAAGAAGGAACTCCTATAGGAGGAAGGCCGTTGTCCAACACATCCAAATTCGACACACTCAACTCCGAGCTGGAGAGCCGGCTGGACGACTTGTTCCGGGAGGATGCCCCCCCGGCCGTGCCCGCTACACCGGCCATGACCCCGGACAATCCACTGGGTGAGCTGAAAAAGACGGTGCTTTCCATCGATTGGGAAATCACCCCTGAGACCATCGACAGTTTCCTGGATCATATCCGGCTGCTGAAGGAGGCCTTTCAGCGCGACAAAATCATCAGCATGCTTCTGCAGATACTCGGGTCTCTGGGGCAGTATATCAAAACCAGCCGGAACAACGTCCACCCGAGCACTTTCACGGTGCTCAATTCGGTGTTTGCCCGGCTGGAAGAGATCGTGACCTCTCCCACCATGCCGGCCCCGGTTCGGAAAAAATTGCTGCAGGCCGAAATGACCGGCTACCAGGAGCTGAGGGACAAAATTCTGAAACGCCGGGCGTCGGTCCAGCCAAGCCCCGCGGGCAAGGCCACCGCGCCGGCCCCGGCCCCGGCCGCGCCTGCGCCAGGTGCCGTGGCGCCACCGGAAACCCTGGCCCAGGCGATTGAGGAGCTTAAGGCGTTCATCCGATCGGAGTTGAAGGCGCTCAAGGAGGAGTTGCGGATTTCAGCCAGACGGCCGTGAAGGCCGGGCGTGGCCCAGCGGCCGGTTTTTCAACACCCTGTTAAGTAGTGTCCGTCCAGAAATGGAATATTTCGGTTCAGGCCAAGGCCGCAGCGATTTCGCAACCGCAGGCGTAGTCCGTCTACGTCGAGGAGTGCGAAGAGCGAGAACGCCGGCATGGGCCGAAAGATGCCGCTTATGGATAGACACTAAGTAGGACCGCTATGGACAGGAACCGGTTGACCGAAGACGATCAAGAGGCGCCGCGCGACGGCGGCGACGGCATGGCGCCCGCGGAGCGCCAGGTGATCGTCATTTGCGAGGAGTGCGGGAAGAAGTACAGCGTCGTCCTATCCCGGATCCGGGGCAGTGCCGCCGGCTTCACCTGCCGCAGTTGCGGGCATCGGATCGTGGTGGCAAAGCCGCCGGAGGCGCTGCCGGTGGGGCCTATGCCGCCGGCTGAGGCTGCGGTTGAAGACGCTGCGCAGCCCCGGTCGTATCGGAAGCGCCCGGGGCTGCGGGTGAAAATGGTGGGCATTGTCTTGGTGTTTCCTCTGCTGGTTATGGCCGGTGCTGCGTCTGTTTTTTTAGGGATCGCCACCTTTACTCAGGAGGCGGGGACCACCGCCGCGCTGATTCTCGGCGGGGCGTTTCTCGCCACCCTGCTCGTGGTGCTGGTTTTCGGCCTGCGGCTGGCGGGACGGGTCCGGACGTTGGCCGATGCGGCCGCGCGGATCAGCACCGGGGACTTTACGGCCGAGGTCGAAACAGGATCCCGCGACGAACTTGGCATCCTGGCCGAGGCGGTGGCGCGCCTGCGGGAAAACCTGCGCCTGTCGCGGGAGCGGATGAGCCGCTGACATGATCATCGTTATTCCGAAAAACGCGCCAGTGATTCAGAACTTGCACAGTTACTACGTCGATGTGCGCAAGCTGATCGAGCACTATCAGGGCGAGATCGGCTGCGGCGGCATTCTGCTCTCGGAGCCGGCGGGCGAGGGCGCGATTTTTTTCGACAAGGATGGTCTGCTCGACGGCGCTTTCAGGAGCCCGGAGCAGTCCTTCATTGGGCGTAACGCCGTCGAGCACCTCGCGGAATGCGGGTCGGATTGCAATTTCCGCATCAGTGTGTTTCGACTGTCCGCCCGGGCCGTCTACTACTGGGCGAGTATCCCCGCCGCGGAAAGATCCGGGCGGGAACTGAGCGCCGAGGCCGTGGATCTTGACGGCCTGATCGAGAGGCTCGCCTCCGAGCGGATGTCCGGCTACGTGGCGGCCACCGACGGCCGCCGGGAAGCGGCCGTATTTCTCGACACGGGACGAATCATCGGCGGGGCGTATCCGTGGAGCGGCGGCGATTTCAGCGACGTGCCCGGGCATCCGGCGCAGTTTGTGCTCTGGTGCAAGGAGCGGAAGGCGTTGTGCCGCGTCGGTCGAATTCCCCTCTCGCTCGTGAACGGCGGCGCGGCCTCGGCTGGATCCGAGGCGGACACGTTTGCGATGCTGGAGGAGCTTATCGGGTTGGCCGAGGAGGTTTTAACGGTCCAGCGGGTCCAGCCCGGCTTCGACCGTCGGCTGAAACAGAAGCTTTTGGCCAAGGCCGAGCGGTTTCCGTTCCTGGATCCGTTTGCCGGCGAGTTTGAGGTTTCCGAGCGGAAGATCCGATTTTCCGGCGACACACCCCACTGGGAACTTGTGGAGGCGCTCACCGAAACCGTCACGGAATTGGCCGCCGAGGCCGGGGCGGAGGACGTTTTTCGGGAAAGGCTGGTGGGTTGGGCGGAACGGTACGGCCGCCATCTCGTGCGGCTTGGGGTTTCCCGCCGATACTTTTCCGGCACATAATTTGCA
>JBFYWS010000348.1:0-6063 GCA_041310935.1 Desulfobacteraceae bacterium
ATGACTCATGGTCAAAAAAAGGGAAATTTCGGATGAATGTGAGCGTGGCTTTTTCCTTTCAAGCTCATAAAATTTATAACTTACTAAATTTAAATATAAAAAATTTTCTTGTTTTTTATAACATACCTTTTGGGACTTGATTTTGCCTTGGAAAGCTACAAAGATGGCCAAAGTACTCCTCTTTCCGAAAGATCTGAGCGCCATAACTTGCTGTTTCTTTTGAAACCTTCTGGTTTTGGACTCTTACCGGTCCATTATCCTTTGCAGTTCAGGTATTCCAAAAATGGTGTCGAAAATACAACGAGACGGGGTTTTGCGCCAAGCGAGCGGGACTTGAATTTTCTCGGGAGATACGGCTTTTTCGAATGGCGATAAATTGAATCCACCAAAATAATTGCAATATCCTAAGCAAGATGCCATTGTAATTTTAAAAAAAAATTCCCATCCAACCGACCCTTGTATGCCCACATGAAAAAGAAGCATATACCCATAAATCGTAAAATGCTGAACAGCCTTGCCACCAACGTCAAGGAGTTCACCCTCTCCGAAGGGACGGGCAAAAAGGCCATCGGGCTATTTGTGTTGCTCATCCTCTTTTTGTTCGGCATCAATGCCTTGAACGTGCTGAACAGTTATGTGGGCCGTGATTTCATGACCGCCATCGAGGATCGCAGGCGGGACGAATTCATGCGGATGGCCGTTATCTACATCGGTGTATTCGCGGTTTTGACCATTGTTGCGGCCGTCTATCGCTTCACGGAGGAGCGCCTGGGGTTGCTTTGGCGGGAATGGACCACCCGGCAGTGCCTTTCCTCCTACGCAAACCACAGGGTCTACTACCGGCTTCAAGCCGGCAGCGAAATCGGAAACCCCGATCAGCGCATTGCGGATGATATCCGCTTTTTTACCATTACGACCCTCTCCTTTGTGCTCATGGTGTTGAACGGAAGTTTCACCGTGATCGCCTTCTCGGGTGTCATGTGGAGCATCAGCCCCTTGCTTTTTGTCGTGGCCGTGCTCTACGCCGCTTCCGGAACTTTCCTGACCTTTCTCCTGGGCCGTCCGCTGGTCCGGTTGAACTATGATCAACTGGACAAGGAGGCCAATTTTCGGGCATCTCTGATATATCTCCGCTCAAAAGCCGAATCCGTGGCCGCTTCCCGCCGGGAGGGCCTGCTGATACGGATGGGCCTGACAAATCTCAACGGTCTGGTGGATAACTTCCGGCGCATCATCTCGGTGAACCGGAATGTCAATTTCTTCACCTCCGGCTATAACTGGCTGATCCAGATTCTTCCGGCACTGATCATTGCGCCGCTTTTCATTGAAGGGCAGGTCAAATTCGGGGTCATTACCCAGGCGGCGATTGCATTCACCCAGCTGCTGGGGGCATTCTCGCTCATCGTCACCCAGTTCCTGTCCATCTCCTCCTACACCGCCGCTTTGACCAGGGTGGCATCGCTCATGGAGGCGGGGGAGCGCGAAAAGGCCGAGACGCTCTCCTCACCCTGGTTCACGCTGGATGAAAATCAGGTGGCCTTCGAGGACCTGACCCTGTCTTCGTCCCGCAGCGGCCGCACCCTGATCGACAGGCTTTCTCTTTCCATCCCGCATGGCACGCGCGTCCTGATCCGGGGACAGGACGAGAGTGCCCGATCCGCCCTGTTCCATGCCACAGCAGGACTTTGGGAGATCAAAGCGGGACACATCCGCCGCCCCCCCCTGGACAAAATTCTTCTGGTCACCGAACTTCCGTATTTGCCACCTGCCACGCTCCGCGAACTGCTGTTGGGTCCCTTACGGGAAGAAGACCTGCCCATTGAACGCAGTCTGATGGAAATCGATTTTCCGGAAAAAAACATCCTGGAAATCCTGCACACGTTGAAGATTGACTCCCTCATCAGCCGTTTCGGGGGTCTGGACAGCCCGCAGCAGTGGGAAAACATCATTTCCCTGGATACCCAGCAGCTTGTGGTGCTGGCCCGTGTTCTGCTGAGTCAGCCGCGCTTCGTATTTCTGGAAAAACCGAGCACCACGCTCAACCCCGAGCAGGTCACCTGGATATTGGGCACGCTCACCGAGCAATCCATCACGTATGTCACCTTTGAAGATGAAGACTGTGACGCGGATCCCGATTATTACGATGCACTGCTGGAGTTGAATGGGGGCGGGAACTGGAAAAATCTGCCCGTTGCGGCCAAGCGGATCGCCAAAAATATCCGCGTCGTGGCGGCATGAAGTTCAAAACAGGACCCTCCCTCCCCACGGACCGTAATCCTTAAATTACGGGCAACTACCGACAATCACGCCACAAAAACGGTCATCCGGTTCAAACCGTCATGGAGCTGTTCCTGCACCTCTGCCATGCTGATTTCGGCCGCCCCGCTCCGGTATGGATTGGGACGCCGGTTAAAGGGCAGGTCTTCGCCGTTTAGCTCCACCGCCGTGGGACCGCAGCCCCGGCCCTGGATGCGGTAGAGGACTTCAACTCGATATCCCCGCAATTCCAGTTCGACCCGCAATCCGTCCAGGGCCGGTGGAATGACCGGGTCGATGATCAGCCTTGTTTTCCAGGGGCAAAGCCCCAGAAAATATTCAACGATCAATCTTACGGCGATGCCTGGCCCACTGGAATAAACACGCCAGCCGCCATCCAAGGGGATTTCTCCCTTGTGGATTCGATCGTACTCCTCATACGCCTGGTACCGGTCGCGGAAGGCCGCATCGGAACTGGAATAGTAGCAGTTGGCCTGGCGCAGCGTGGCCGAGGGTACAATCGATTGAATGGCGATGGGGTTGACCTGGCACAATGCCAGGAAAAATCCCGCCACATCGCCGCAGTGGGCCAATGCCTCGGCATAGCGCAGATGGGCATGGGTGTACATGAGACCGATCTCCCGGCCGAAGAAAGCGGCACTTTCGGCCCGTTGGAAAAAGCGTTGCGGTCCTCCGCGGTATTCCATGGGTCGGTCAAAAAGCCTTGCCCCGTCGGGACCGAGCAGGTGGGAGCGAATCAGGTCAAGGTGTCTCTCGGCCTCCTCGGGTGTCAAAAGATCCGCGATGACGGCATGGATCATGGGCAGCAGGCTGTAGGAGACACCCGTTGCATGGTCTGCCGGATGCAGCAGGTAGTCGATCCGGCCACTTTCGAGGAAATAGGCATACCCTGGAAGAATCTCATCCTTGATCAGGAGCCGCCGGAAGTCTTTTTCCACCCCCGCGGCCAGTGTTGCCATGCGATCGCCCTGATCTTTCATTCCCAGTCGGTAAAGCGCGGCGGAAAGGCTCCTGAGGGCCTGATAGTGAAGTGTCACGGTCCAGGTGCTGCACAATTGCTCGGCCATGGCCGGTTGCGCCGGCTGCAGCGAATCGTTCCAGTCACCGTGCCCGTAAGCGGCCAGCCGGGTGCCGGGGATGACCCTGTCGGAGATCACCCCCAGTGCCCGCTCCACGTGATCCCAGATCGAGGCCTGTTCAGCCCCACGCGCTCCATCCGGGTGGAAAAAGGGCACCAGTTGATCCAAAAACGTCTTGTCCTCGGAGGCCAGGAGATAGCGTGCCAGGGCCAGGATCGGCCAGAATACGATATCACCGTGGGAATCGCCCGCCCGCATGTTCCGTTCCCGGTCAAAAAACATGAACCACTGGGGCCAGTCTCCGTCCGGGTTCTGCGACGTGAACACCCGGATCAAAATATCCCGAACGGGCTCGCAATGGTCCAGGCTCAAAAGCAGTTCCACCGGGCCCTGGCAGATGTCCCGGGTACCCCATCCGCCCCCGGTGTACTGCTCGGGGCCGCGGGGGGCGAGGTAGTGCACCAGGCTGTTATGGACAAACCAGGGTAAAATCTCTCCCAGGCGCGTCGCATCGGCTGAACCGAGGCTACGGCCGGGAGGATCTATCCGGAGGTGGCGGGTGATTTGCGACCAGAAGCGGGTCTCGTCCGGTGCCGGCTCTTTTTCGGCGGGCTCCGGGATCAGACGGCCCGTGATGCGGAAGCCCGCGGAAACGCAGGGAGCCGTGATCATGCAGATAAAGGGCTGATTGCGGGAAAGACCGTCCGAAAACAGAATTTCATCACGGCCCACCTGTTCAATGACCGTGTCCGCAAGGGGCGTCAGGAGGAAGCTGCCTTCCGGAAACCGGCGGCCCACCTCGCTGTCGGCCCCGGGTCGGACCCTCACGCCCTCTTTGCTCCAGGCGTAGTCAACTGGAATGGCATCGATCCCGTCATCCCCGTTGATGGCCACATGGTTGGATACGAGAAAACGGACAGGGCCGCCCGCGAGCACGGTGATCGAAAGGGTCAGTTCATGTCGTTCGGTCAGTGCGCTGCTCCGAACGGCGATCATTCCGTTCCGTTGCTTGTATATCCAGCGGCAGCCCTGGGGCGTCATTTCGTAGGCGGAGGGCACATCCAGAAGCCGCCAGGCGCCCTCCAGTTCCACGAACAGCCTCTGACCGTTGGCGCGTATAAAACCCAGGTAGCCCTGGGTGCCGGAAACAAGCCGGTTGATGCTCGCGTGCCCTTGGGTCACCATGGAATGAAACACGCCGTTCATGGCGGTGTTGGAGGTAAGCGCAGCCTCGTCCGGGACCAGCCTGTGACCGGTTCGAATGATGTGCACGTGGGGTCGCAGGACCTGCGACTCCTTGGCCTTCAATACCACGTGTCGGTGGGTGTCCGTAAAAAAGGAGAGCGATCTTCCCTCCTTTTTCTCTTCATCCCGAAGTTCGTTCCCGAAAAGGTCCTTCATCTCGGAAGATGTGAGATCCAGGGATTCCAGCAACCGGGGCTCGCTGAAAAGCCCGGCCGAGGAGGGCGGCCCGGCCGTGCGGGGGCCGCTTCTGCGGGGCGGCAGAGCTTCGGGCAGGGACATGGCCCGGTCCACAAAGTTCAGGTCAAGGGAGGTGGTCGCCGAGGGATGATCGGCTTCGAACCAGCCGAAGAATCCCAGGTCGGCGGTCGCTCCCGGCGCGAGGAGCACCGGGGTGTCCTGGATCGAAACCATTGCGTGCTCGTGCTGAAGTCGGACAGAGGGCAGCCCATCGGTCAGCCCCACCGCCGCGAGCCCCGCGCGGGTCGCAAGGCCGTGAAACTGGAGGGCGTCGGTGCCATAGGCCATGCCGCGTCCCAGGGAGCCGATTACGGTCCACGGATTCCTGCCGGACATGGAAAGATTTTGCCGGGATGCCAGAACAAAACCCCGTTCCGCGTGGGTAAGCGGGGTGTGATCGACATAATGGCTGGTGTAATACGTGTTTATCCGCACAGCCCCGTAGTAGGCCAGGGACAGATCCTGGGTATGAATGAGGTCAATGGTTTCGGCGCTATTTCCGGTATTTTGCAGCGCAATATGCCAGAACCAGACAGGCGCGGACTTGGCCAGAACCAGGGAAATATGGTACCGAATTGCCTGCCACTCCCCGTCCCCGAAGGCACGCCGGCCCTCGCCCTGAAATGCGGCGGGACAACCCGGGCCCAGCAATCGCACGGTCTGGGCAGACGGTCCGGGTCCGTGACGCCGCAGGTAGAGGTTGGCGGGTCCGCCCTCGATCTCGGTTCCCAAAAACTGGTTCAGAAGAATATCCTGGTGGTCCATGCGGCGAATCGAGCCGTTGGGGTTTAAATGAATGCAGAGGCCGGAAGGGCTGTAAAGATGAAGAGACGCGTTTCCGGACGGTCGGCCTTTGGGGTTCATAGCATATTCCCTGAGTTGAGGTTTAGGCAGGCGAGAGGTCTCCGAACGGGTTTGCCCGTCACCGAAAAAAGCCGGCGGTCGCCGGGGAAAGGTCCGCGGGCCTTCCGCGGATCGACGAAAGTACAATTGACCTGCAATGCGCAATCAATCTGGATTCAAGGCTTGGCCTGACCATATCCGCATGCACCATTTTCCTTTGATCGGAATCAATCGGTATCCGGCATGCAAGACGGTACCGGCGCTTTGTCCTCCGCGTATCATTGACCGATATTCGATGCAACGAAAACAGTGCATGAATCAAGCAAGGGCATGGTGGATTCGAACATATTGAAATTTCAAATTACTGTGCTATGAATGCAAA
>JBFYWS010000354.1:0-2916 GCA_041310935.1 Desulfobacteraceae bacterium
GTCCCACATCGGCAGGAAGATGGCCAAGGCAAAGAAGCCGACCACGGCGGCGAGGCAGATGGTCAGGACCGGTGCAATCGCATCCGAGAGTTTTTTCGTGGTGTACTCCACTTCCGTGTCGTAGTGGGTGGCGACATCCCGCAGGAGCACATCGAGGTTCCCGGACTCCTCCCCGACCGCCACCATGTTGACCACCATGGGGGTGAAGTACTTGGCCTGCCGCAGCGGTCCCGAAATGCCACGGCCCTCTTTAAGACGGTCCTTCATGCCTCGGAGCTGCCGGGAGATGGCCTCGTTGCCGATGGTGCCGGACAGGATGTCCATGGCATCCAGGATGTCCACACCGCTCGACTGCAGGATGGAAAAAATGCCTGCAAAGCGCGAGATGGCGGCTTTCTGGAAAAGCGTTCCCAGAAGCGGCAGCCGCAGCAGCAGGGTGTCGCGGACAAACCGGCCCTGCTCGGTCCGGACGTAAAAATATAATGCCACGCCGGCGAGGATGAGCACGGCGAACACAACGAACCAGTATTGGACGATTATCTTGTAGAGCAGCAGGCAGATCTGGGTCGGCAGCGGCAGCGTCAACTTTGCGTTTTGAAAAATGGTGACAAACCGGGGAATCACGCCGATCAGCAACACGAAGAAGGCGACCCCCAGAAAGGAGATGACGATGATCGGATAGGTCATGGCCGATTTGATATCCGACTTGACCTTGTGCTCATGCTCGAGCACGTACACCAGCCGGTCGAGGATCTCCGGCAGGGCGCCGGCGGATTCGCCGGCCTTCAACATGCTGCAGTAGAGCGGCGAGAAGACCTGCGGGTGGCGCCGGAAGGCGTCATACAGGTTGGCGCCGTCGCGGATGTTTTGGTGAACGGTGGCAAGAATCTTCTGCAGCCGCTTGTTTTCGGTCTGCTCCTCCAGGACCTGGAGGATGGTGAGCATGGGCACGCCCGAGCGAATGAGGGTCTTGAACTGCTTGGTGAACAGGATCAATTCCGTCGTTTTGACGGGCGAAAAGAAATTGGAAAGCGCGGACGGCTGCTGGGCCGACGAAGCGCCGTGGGCCGAGCGGACCTGCGTGGGGATCAAGCCGCGGGCGGCCAGAGCGGCCGAGGCGGCGTCCACGGATTCGGCTTCGATCTCGCCTTTCGACGCAGCACCGGTCTCACTGATGGCCTGGTAGCGGAATGTGGGCATGGGTCCTCCGGGTTACATGAGGACGGCGGATGCCGCCTCCTCCAGGCTGGTGACCCCCTGGACGGCTTTTTCAAGGGCATTGTCCCGCAGGGAGACGAAGTTGCCGGCCTCGGTGGCGGCGCGGTTGATCTCGTGCGAGGAGCAGCGCCGGAGAATCATGTCCCGGACCATGTCGTCGATGACGAGGACCTCGAAGATGCCCGTGCGGCCCTTGAACCCCGTGTGCATGCAGTTGAAACAGCCCTGGCCGACGACCATCCCGGAGACATCCACATTCTTAAGCATCCAGTAGTTCGCGGCCTCGGGCGAAGGGGTGTAGGGCTGCCGGCAGTTCGGGCAGGTCCGGCGCACCAGCCGCTGGGCAAACGAGACCAGCATGACGGAGGAGACGAGGAACGGTTCGATCCCCATGTCCGTCATCCGGGTCATGGCGCCCGCCGCGTCGTTGGTGTGCAGAGTGCTCAGCACGCGGTGCCCGGTGAGCGCCGCCTGGACGGCGATGCCGGCGGTTTCGCCGTCGCGGATCTCGCCCACCATGATGACGTCCGGGTCCTGCCGCAGGATGGAGCGCAGGCCGCTCGCGAAGGTCATGCCCGCCTTGCGGTTGAGCTGCACCTGGCGAATCTTGTCGATGCGGTACTCCACCGGATCTTCCACGGTGATGATGTTGATGTCCGGCTGGTTGATCCGCTTCAGGATCGAGTACAGGCTCGTGCTCTTGCCGCTGCCGGTCGGCCCCGTGCTCAGGATCATGCCGTACGGCTTGGTGATGATGCCCTCGATCTTCTGCCGGTCGCCCTCGTTCATCCCGAGCAGCTCGAGCGAGTAGATGCTGGTGCTGGTGTCGAGCAGGCGCAGCACCAGGTTCTCGCCGTGGATGGAGGGGATCGTCGAGGCGCGGATGTTGATGTCTTTGTTCTTCATCTTGACGGTGAAACGGCCGTCCTGGGGCACCCGTGACAGGGCGATGTCCATGTTGGCGAGGATCTTCAGCCGCGAGATGATGGGCAGGAACATGGACTTGGGCGGCGCGGGCACCTCGTGCAGCTTGCCGTCCACGCGGAAGCGGATCTGCACATGGTCCTTCTCCGGGCTGATATGGATGTCGCTCGCCCCCTCGCGCACGCTCTGGGATAGGATGGAGTTCACCAGCCGCACCACGGGGGCCTCCTGGGCCATGCCCTGCAGCGAGCTGACTTCGACGTCTTCCAAGGTGGCAATTTTTTCCGCCCCCTTGTCGATCTCCATCTCCTCCATGTCCTCGAGCACACCGCCGATGCCGGCGTAGGTGCCGTAGAGGGTGGTGTGGAGCTGGTTCAGCTGCTGCTCCGTGCAGATCACGGCCTCCACTTCGATGTTGGTGAAGACCTCGACGGCGTCGAGAGCGGTGATGTCGAGCGGGTCCATCATGGCCACCGTGAGCAGCATGCCGCTTTTTTGCAGCGGGGCCACGCCGTAGCGGTGGGCGATCTCGGACGTAACGAGGTTGGATAGCTCCATGTCGAGGATGTGTTTGTCCGGGCGGTACTTCTCCAGCTTCAGCTGGTTGGACAACAGCTCGACGATCTGGGTCTCGCTGACGATCCCTTCGCGGACCAGGAACTGCCCGAGCTTGAGGGTGCTTTTCTTTTGAAATGGTAGAGCCTGATCGAGCTGCTTTTGCGTCAGCAGCCCGCCCTCCACCAGGATTTCACCGAGCTTTTTGCGTGCGATCAC
>JBFYWS010000388.1:0-4649 GCA_041310935.1 Desulfobacteraceae bacterium
CAGGAAGGTGGTGAGCAGAAAGTTCGTGTTGCCCTTTTTGCGCGGGCTGCCCTGCAATCCCAGTATCAGCATGGCGAGAACCTTCTCATCCCTTGACGTGGCAGGTGGTGCAGGTGGTCGGGCCGGACTTCTCGCCCGCCTTCTGCTTTTCCTTGTGGCACTTGGTGCACTGGGTGTTCATGATCTCTTTTTTGGCCAGCTTGCCCTGCGCCTGCAGGGCTTCGATGGCGCCGGGCGTTTGCGGAAAAACCGAATGGCAGGCATTGCAATCCACCAGCTTTTGCTGGTGGCGCAGGTGGGGGAAGGGCACATTGCCGCTGGTGCCCCCGTTCAGCACCATTTCCGGCGTCCCTGCATTCGGGGTCTGCGCCGAAGCGGCGATCCACGAGCCTGCCAGCACCGCAGCCAGGCAAAACACCGCTGCCATTCTGAAGCCAAAACCAGTCATACCCTCTCCCGCCGTAAACCGAAACAAAACAGATCCGCCCCCGGCATGCGCCCCGCGGGCGTGCCGTCTGCCACGCATCGTCTGCCTGTGTGCCCATCAGCGTGGGGAGACGCTTTTGCCTTCACCCGAAAGCTGGCACTGCTTGAAGTCGATCGGCTTGCCGCATTTAGCGCACTTGTGCGCCCGCTCGAATTCATCCGAGAAAATCTCCTTCTCCGCTCCGCACGCAGGGCAGTTGCAGGTGAAGGACTTCAGGCTCTTGAAATTGGCGTAGCCCGGGCAATGCTTCGGGGTGCTCTCATTCTGAGACATAGGTTCCTCCCGTACACATGTTGATCTGTTAGGTTTTCAGCTTCATGGCGATCTGGCGGCCGTATTCCTGCGCCATTTGAACCCCGCCGCCGAGATTGCCCGATTTCAACCTCAGACAATCTCCGACCATGTTCATTTTGAGCACGTTCTTCATGGTCTGAAATATGCGGTCGTTGGCTTCGCCACTCCATCCGAAAGCACCGAAGGCGCCGCCGGCTTTGCCTTCCAGGGTGGCCTTTTCAGCCAAAAACAGGAAGGTTTTCATCGCTTGAAGCATTTCGCCGTGATAGGTGGCGGAGCCGAAAGCGTAGCCGTCGTATCCGGCGAGGTCGGCTTCGCTCTTGATGTTCTTGAGATTGACGACCTCGGCCTGATGCCCGGCCAACCGGATCCCCTCGCCGATGAGCTCCGCAATTTGCTGGGTCTCACCCGTACGGGTGGCGTAGGCGACAAGGACTTTTCCCATGAGGGCACCTCTTTCGCGTTGCAATACCTTCCGGCCGGCTTAGGCCGCTTGAAGATGCGTTGCCGGGCCCGGGGCCGATCAGGGTTTGGGTTTTCCGATGCGGGTGTCGATTCCCTCGGCCGCGCAGTCCGGTGTGTAGCACGTATTGTCCAGAAACTCGCACTTTTCCCTGCAGCTCGGGCACTGGTTCGGATGCGTATCCGAATCGAATGTGTACCCGCACTTGGAACATTTCCAGCTCGGCATGGTGACACCTCCATTACAAAAGCCGCACAACGCCGGATCACGGCGTGAGGCGCAGTTTTTCAACACCCTGTTAGGCCTTCCACAGGCCATGCAGGTTGCAGTACTCGCGGGCGCTGACCTTGTCGCCCTTGATGCAGAAAACGGCCTCGGGCGCCTGCCCGGGTTTCAGGAACTGGCGGTAGACCTTGCCGTCCACGACGAGTTCGACCCACTCGATCCAATGTTTCTCTTCCATGGGGTGGGCGACGCTGCCGACCTTGACCTTGAAGCCGTCCGCGGTTTTTTCGACCACCGGCACGTGCTTCTCTTTGGCGGCATCCACTGTGTTTTCCTTGACAAGCTTCATCGGCTGACCGCAGCAGACCAGCTCGCCCGCGCCGCCGTGAAGGATCTCGATGATGTTGCCGCAAATATCACATTTGTAGACTTGAAGTTGTTCGGCCATGGTGAATTCTCCTTTCGTTTTGGTTTCGTGCAAGACACGGCTTACCAGTTCTCTCCCAGCAACTCGAAGTGCGCCTGGGGGTGCAGGCATGCCGGGCAAAGTTCGGGTGCGTTTGCACCCACGTGCAGGTACCCGCAGTTTCGGCAGCGCCAAGTGGCCTGGGCGTCGCGTTTGAAGACACGGCCGGCTTCGATGTTGGCGGCCAAGTCGACGTAGCGCTTTTCGTGCTGCTTTTCCGCGATCGAAATCGCCCGGTAGGCCGCGGCCACGTCCTTTAAGCCCTCGTCTTCGGCGATCCTGGCAAAACCCGGGTACAGGGTGGTGTGCTCGTGGTGCTCGCCCGCGGCGGCGGCCTTCAGATTGGCCAGCGTCGCGCCGACCACGCCGGCCGGAAACGCACAGGTGATCTCGACCTCGCCGCCCTCCAGGAACTTGAAGAAGCGCTTGGCGTGCTCCTTCTCATGGTCGGCGGTCTCAAGGAAAATGTCGCTGATCTGCACGAGGCCGTCTTTTTTGGCCTGGCCGGCAAAATACGTGTAGCGGTTGCGCGCCTGCGATTCCCCGGCAAAAGCGGCCAGCAGGTTTTTTTCGGTGCGGGTGCCTTTCAGTTTAGCCATGCAACATCCTCCGAGTCTTAACTGTTGAAATGGGTGATGGGTAGTGGAATTTAGTCTCGCTCCTGCGGCCACCATCCTTTGCGGATGTGGCTGCGTTTCTCCGCTTCGGCCAGCTGTTTCAGCTTGAAGGCCGAATCCCGCAACACGCCGTACAGGATGCCGCAGCCGTTGTCTTCCCGGTCGGAGTCGCCCTGGTCGGCCAGGTCGATCATTTCGTCCACCAGTTGCAAGGTTCTGGCAATGTGCAGGTTGCAGGGTCTCACGGTCGTTCTCCCGGCCTCGCGGTGCGCGATGAGCGCCAGTCACAGTGCGTCTCAGCCCTGCTTTTCGGGCGGCGTCTTCCGCTGTTCTTCAAGTTCTGTGCCAGGAGCGTATGCCGGCCGCTGCGCAACCGGCCGTAACTGTTTGGAGGCTTGATGGTATTGCTCTTGCGCCGGTCGGAGGCTTCCGCCGGTATGAAGAGCGACAGTTCGGTACAAGCAGCGGCGGACACCCGGTAACCGGTGGCAATGGATGGAACAATATCGCAATATCACAACGAAAAGCATATTTCAAGACCGTATCGGGTTCATTTATGAGACACCCCTGTTTCATAAGACACGGCGGGCGGGTGCGGCAGGCAAACGGCGTGCAGGCAGGAATCCGGGGCTGAACCGGGCGCTCCTGGGCGTGGCCGGGGGGAAGCGGGCGGCAGCCCGGCCTCCTCCCTGGTGGCACTGACCGTCAGGCTGCCTGCACCTGCCGGCGTTCGAGGATTTTTCCACGGACACTGATGACCACTTCTTCCATGGGGATGGTCGCACCGGCCAGTTTCAGCCCCTTTTTAACGATGACGGGCAGGGCCGCGCAGCAGGGGACCTCCATGACCACCGCGGTGATGCTGCGGATGCCGGAGTGCCGCGCGATCTGCGCGAACTTTTCAATGTAGGCCTCGGTGTTGTCGAGCTTGGGGCAACCCAGCATGACGGCCTTGCCCTTCAGAAAATCGCGATGCAGGGTCGGGAAGGCCACGGGCACGCAGTCCGCCAGCACGAGCAGGTCGGCCCCTTTGAGAAAAGGCGCTGTCGGCGGCACCAGCATGATCTGGACCGGCCAGTGGTTCAGGGCCGACTCGGCCGGCGCACCGGTTGCCGCCGGAACGCCTGACCCTGCGCCGTCGGCCGTCGGCCCGAAGCTCTGCATCATCCGGGACGAGGGGCAGCCGCCCGAGGCCATGGGCAGAACCGTGCGAGTGCTCGGCTCCTCCTTTTTTTTCTCGGTCAGCAGTTTCTCCACGGCGTGCTCGTCAAACTCGTCGGCCGTGCGCTCCGTGATGGTGAGGGCGCCGGTCGGGCATTCCCCCAGGCAGGCCCCCAGGCCGTCGCAGTAGAAATCGGCGATCACGCGGGCCTTGCCGTCTACGATCTCCAGGGCTCCCTCGGCGCAGGACGGAACGCAGTTGCCGCACCCGTTGCACAGCTCCTCGTCGATCTGGATAATTTTACGAATGACTTTCATGCGATCACCTCGCGTTCAGAAGTAAGTCCCGTGCCGCCTGGCGGCCGGCTTCGGTGAGAAACGAGCCTTCGACGAGTTCGGTAAGCTTCCCGGCCGCGAGCGGGTCAGATTTGTGTTGTTCATCGATGGTTTCCAGGAGATCGGCGTCACGCACCACCTGCACGTCGAGCGTGTCGCCGGGGCGGGGATGGTGAAGGCGGGCGACAATCTCGCAGACGTCGGCGATCAGCTCTTCCCGGGCGCCGAGTTTTTCCAATATCTCCCGCGCCACCGTGGGGCTTGCCATCTCGGGATGCTCGGAGGCAGCGCTGCCGTCCTGACGCCCGGCTTCCTCACCGCCGATGTCATGCAGATAGGCGGCCGAGAGAATCACCGCGAGGTTGCCTTGCACGGCCTTGCCGATCCGCTCGGCGTGCCGCGCCACCCGGCTGGCATGGCCGATGCGCTTGAAGTCGTTCTTGAAATAGCGCTTCATCTCGACCGCCACCCGGTCCTTCAACAGGTTTTCCTTCTGGGCCGCAAGCCCCTCCGGCAGCGTGCCCAGGCACTGCTCGGCATACGGGCAGTAGGCGGCGCAGCCGAAGTCCATCTGCGGGTTGACGAAGCGGTGGCCGCATT
>JBFYWS010000395.1:0-8445 GCA_041310935.1 Desulfobacteraceae bacterium
ACGCCTCCGTCATGCACCCTTTTTCGCCCCCTCGCAGCCGCGCAACCGACGGTCTCCCTTGAATTTTGGAAGTGCCAAACGGTGAGAGGATTTGTGTCGCTGGCAGTCCTCCGGTTGACCACTGCTGCCGGTTTTTGGATCGCCGGGGCAAGGATCTGAAAGTGCTCAAAACGGGGCGTAAGCGTGAAGCCTGCGGGTCGGATGTGGGCCGCGGGCAGAGGAATGGGTCTCCCCGGCCACCCGATTTTCCAAATAGGCCGCCACACCACGCTTTGGGGCTGTGGCGAGAATCGGTTTAAAAGCCTGCGTTACAGATTTCGCCGTGGGTGAAACGCCCACCGGCAAAGCCAGTCCATAGTTCACTTTACCGGCGGCACCCATGTTTGACGGCAGAGCACTCCCGCCTCGAAATTTTGCCGTTCCTAAATCACCCTAACCATTTAAAGCAGAAAGACAACGGGAAGGGATTGCAGGCGGGCTGACCAGTTGGGGAGCACATTTGGATATCGTCCAGACCGTCCTCGGTCCTCATGAAGGTCTGGATTTTTCCTGCAGGTCGGATGGCAAAAATCATCGATCGCACCTCATCGGCCATCACGCTTCACTATGAGGCTATCGGCCAGGCGGCGCGCAGCAGTGAAATCAACCATATCGACGAGACCTCCTACAGCAAAAAGAATGTGCTTCAATGGCTCTGGGTCATGGCCAACACGATGGTGGCCTTTTTCATGATCCACCCGAACCGCTCCAAAGAGGCCTTCAAGGCCCTGATCGGCGATTGGGTCGGGATCCTGGTGAGCGACGGCTACGGGCTGTATCGCAAATGGGTCGGCCTTCGCCAAACCTGCCTGGCCCATCTGATCCGAAAGGCCAGGGAGCTCTCCGAGAAGACGGACCCGGAAATGGCCCGGTTCGGAAAGTGGGCACTTTCCGAGCTTCAGCGGCTGTGCCATATGGCCGAGGTGCGCCCCACTCCCGGCTAGTGGCGAGCGTTCTATGCCGGCTTCATCCGGCTGATCACCCTAAACCGCAATCGCAAGGACGCCGCAGGCCAGTTTGCCCGCCGGGTGGAAAGAGAACTTGTCTGCCTGTGGCTCTTTTTGGAAAAAGAGGGCGTTGCCCCCACCAACAATCACGCGGAACGAATCCTGCGCTTCGGCGTGCTGTGGCGAAAGTGCTCCCAGGGTACCGCCAGTGAAAAGGGCAACCGCTGGGTGGAAAGAATCCTGTCTGTCAGACAAACCTGCAGGCTGCAGTCCCGACCGCTTTTCCCCACACGCGTTGACGCCCTTCAGCACTACTTCAACGGAACTCAGCCCGACCTTTCCTGGATCCACGCCTAATTTTCTCTACCCTGTGATCAGATATCATTATATCGCGTTGAAATTGTGGGATAAAAATTCGTTGACACGCAAACAAATGGGTGTGGAATGTAAGCTTTATCAATTAACGGACGAAGCGCTGCATCACGGGCGACTCGTCATCGCCCGCATCCCCATCAGGACATTGGCCTTCAAGCGCCCTCCAGGTCCCCCGGTAAGAAAAAATCTGACATAAGATTCAGAACCCTTCTGATTGACGCTCTCCCTGCAATTCTTTACTCTTAGGAAACTTTTGGCGCAAGCCCGGCCCGGGAAACCCAGTCTGGAAACACAACAAAAAGGAGAAAGATATGAGAAAAGGTATTGTTTTCGCAATGGTCGCCGCCATGGTAATCGCAGTTGTTTCAACGGCCATGGCCGAACCGATCGTCATCAAATTCAGCCATGTCGTCGCCACGGACACCCCGAAGGGGATGGCCGCCGATTATTTCAAGAAGCTGACGGAAGAGCGCACCAACGGCGCCGTTAAGGTCGAAGTCTATCCCAACAGCCAGCTTTACAAAGACAAGGAAGAGATGGAAGCGCTTCAGATGGGGTCGGTTCAGATGCTGGCGCCGTCCCTGGCCAAGTTCGGCCCGCTGGGGGTCAAAGAGTTCGAACTCTTCGACCTTCCCTATATCTTCACCGGGTATGACGAGCTGCACAAGGTGACCACCGGCCCCGTCGGCAAGAAGCTGCTGAGCATGCTGGAGCCCAAGGGCCTTCTCGGGTTGGCTTACTGGGACAACGGCTTCAAGGTCATGAGCGCCAACAAGCCGCTCCGGGTGCCCGCCGATTTCAAAGGGTTGAAGATGCGCATCCAGTCCTCCAAGATCCTGGATGCCCAGATGCGCGCCCTGGGCGCCATTCCCCAGGTCCTGGCGTTCTCCGAGGTCTATCAGGCCCTGCAGACGGGTGTTGTAGACGGCACCGAGAACCCGCCGTCGAACCTCTACACCCAGAAAATGTTTGAAGTCCAGAAATATGTCACCCTTTCCGATCACGGCTACCTGGGGTACGCCGTCATCGTCAACAAGAAATTCTGGGAAGGACTGCCCGCCGATATCCGGACCCAGCTCGAAAGCGCCATGGTGGACGCCACCAAGTTCGCCAACGACATCGCCAAGGATCAAAACGAAAAGGACCTGGCGTCCGTAAAGGCATCCGGCAAGTCCGAATTGATCTCCCTCATGCCGGAGCAGCTGGCGGAATGGAAGGCCCAGCTCCTGCCGGTACACGACAAGATGGCGGATCGTATCGGCGCCGATCTGATTCAGGAAGTCTATCAGGCGACCGGCTTCAAGAAATAGCCCGCACCCACCGCAACGCATGCGGATGCCGACGCACGATGGTGCATCGGCATCCGCGGCATGCGCGCCTTTGTCACCACCATTCATTCAGAGGGCCATGGGTATGTCCAACTTCCTGACAATATTTCTAAAATTTCTCGATCATCTTGAAGAATGGTTGGTTGCCAGCTTGATCGGCGCCGCAACCATTATTATTTTTGTTGCCGTTTTGCATCGTTACGCCAGCGGCTGGCCCATTCCCGGCGTTCAGGACTGGCTGCTCACCCTCAACACGAGCTGGGCCCAGGAACTGTGCATCTACATGTTCGTCTGGATGGCGAAATTCGGCGCCGCCTATGGGGTGCGCACCGGGATCCATGTCGGCGTCGACGTCTTCATCAACAGTCTCCGGGACAAGACCCGCGCCAAATTTGTCGTCATCGGGCTGAGCGGCGGGGCGCTTTTCACCGCCATTATCGGCACCCTGGGGTGGAGATTCGTCTGGGAAGTGGGCATGCGCTACGCCGTGGCATCGGCCTTCGGCTTCGACTGGCCCGATCTGACGGAAGGCCCGACCTCTCCCGACCTGGAATGGCCGGTGTGGATATTCTATCTGGCCGTCCCGCTCGGCTCCTATCTGATGTGCTTCCGCTTCCTCCAGGTCATCCGGAATTTCATCCGATCGGGTGATCTGCCCCATCATGACGCAGGTCATGTTGATGGTCTCGAGGATACTGACGGAAACGGTTTTCAGCCGCTTGGCGCACAAGGAGGCAAATCATGAGCGCACTCATTATCTTTGGGCTCCTGACCGTGCTGATGCTGACCGGCATGCCCATATCCATCTCCCTCGGGCTCACCGTCCTTACCTTTCTCTTCACCATGACCCAGGTGCCGATCGAAGCGGTCGCCATGAAACTGTTCACCGGGATTGAAAAATTCGAGATCATGGCCATTCCCTTCTTTATCCTCGCCGGCAATTTTCTCACCCACGGCGGGGTGGCAAAGCGAATGATCAATTTCGCGACGGCCATCGTGGGCCATCTCCGCGGCGGACTCGCCCTCGGCGGGGTCCTGGCCTGCGCCCTCTTTGCCGCGGTCTCCGGATCGAGCCCCGCAACGGTTGTGGCCATCGGATCCATTCTCCTGCCCGCGATGGTCAAGCAGGGATACCCGATGAAGTTCGGCGTCGGCGTCATCGGCACCTCGGGCGGGCTGGGGATATTGATCCCCCCGTCCATCGTCATGGTCATCTATGCGGTCTCCACCAACGCCTCGATCGGCGAGCTGTTCATCGCGGGCATCATCCCCGGCATCCTTCTGGCGGCGCTCCTGATGTTCGTGACCTGGTTCGTGGCCAAGAAGCGCAACTACCCCTGCCTTCCCAAGGCGAGTTTTGCAACGATGGTGAAGGCCTTCCGCGAGAGCGTCTGGGGACTGGCCCTCATCATCGTGGTCATCGGCGGGATCTACACCGGCATCTTCACGCCCACCGAAGCGGCGGCCATGAGCGCGGTCTACGCCTTTATCGTGGCGGTCTTCATCTACCGCGACATGACCCTCAAGGAGGTGCCGAAAACTCTCCTGGCAGCCGCCAACATGTCGGCGATGATCCTCTACATCATCACCAACGCCGTTCTCTTCTCCTTCCTGCTGACTTCCGAGCAGATCCCGCAGCAGCTCAGCGCCTGGATCAGCGGCATGGGCCTGGGATCGGTCGGCTTTCTGATCATGGTCAACCTCCTGCTCCTGGCGGCGGGCAACTTCATGGAGCCCTCCTCGATTCTCCTGATCACGGCGCCGCTCCTTTTCCCCATGGCCATGCAGCTCGAGATCGACCCCATTCACTTAGGAATTCTCATGACGGTGAACATGGAAATCGGCATGATCACGCCGCCGGTGGGCCTCAACCTTTACGTGGCGTCGGGCATCTCCCACCTGGGCCTGACCGAGACGACCAAGGCCTGCGCGCCGTGGATCCTGGTGATGTTGGTCTATCTGCTCGTCATCACCTATGTGCCGGCGATCTCCCTGTGGCTGCCCACCCTGCTGTTCAGATGAAAGCGCAGGGATCACCTAAAATCAGCATGAGAAACCATCCATGGAGAAACCAACAATGATCGGAAATGGAGAACGCTTATGATTCTTCCCAAGATTTCAATTAAAAAGATCCTCTACGCCACGGACCTGTCCGACAGCGCCCGCCAGGCCCTTGCCTTTGCGGTCAGCCTCTCGCACACCTATGGTGCGGGAATCACCATTGTGCATGCCATCGATGAATCCCCGGGCACGGACGCCGCGGTCCGGTACCATGTCGGACCGGATGAATGGGAAAGGATAAAAAAGCGAACTGAGAATGAAGCCAGGAACATGATCATCGCCAAACAGCGTGAAGACAATCCGGCCATGACGGAGGCGTTGAAGCACCTGTTCAGGAACGTCGCGGAAAATTTTGAAAACCAGTCCTTCACCCTGGATGACGTGGTGGTGAAAAGAGGGCAGGCCGTTGATCTGATCATCGAAACATCGGAGCGGTTGAAATGCGATCTGATCGTCATGGGCACCCAGGGCCATGGCCGGCTGGCGCAAATGTTCCTCGGAAGCACGGCCCGCAAGGTGATGCAACAGTCGAAGATCCCTGTTTTGGTGGTTCGGCTCCCCGAAAGCGACTGAAAGCGCGGGCCATCTTGACAACCGGCGGGGGTGCGGGATGCGAGGAGCGGAATTCCTGAATGCCCCCGCCGGAATCGATGGGGAACATTACACCTCCACCAGCTTGTTCTGGATGGCGAACCGCGAGAGGTCGGCATTGTTGCGCAGGTCGAGCTTTTTGAGCAGGCGGTGCCGGTAGGTGTCCACCGTTTTGATGCTCACCCGGTAGGCCTCGGCGATCTCCCGGTTGGTCTGTCCCATGGCCAGCCGCCGGAGGACCTGGAGTTCGCGCATGGAGAGGGACTCGACGGCCGACTTCTGCCGGTCGCCCCGCAGCACCCGGAGGGCCAGGGCCTCCGCCGCATCCTCGGAGAGATAGCGGTGGCCAGCGATGATCCTCCGGATGGCGCACACCAGTTTTTCCGGCGCGGACTGCTTGGTGATATACCCCATGGCCCCGGCCTCGACGGCCCGGACCACATACTGCCGCTCTTCATGCATCGTCAGCACCAGGACCGGCAGGCCGGGGTCCGTCTCGCGGAGGCGGCCCAGCACCTCGAGGCCGTCGATATCCGGCATGGAGATATCGACGACGGCGATGTCCGGCCTGTGCAGGGCCGCCTCCCGAAGGGCGATCCGCCCGTTTTCGGCCTCGGCCACCACCGTCATGTCGCCGCTCTCCTCGATGATCCGCCTCAGCCCCGCGCGGACGATACTGTGGTCATCCGCCAGTAGCACCCTGATCATGTTTTGCCCTCCAATTCCCTGTCCAGTTCGATTGCGGAGACCGGTACGAGAAACCGCACCCGGGTCCCCGAGCCCGGCCGGGAGCGGACCTCCAGGGCGCCGCCCACCAGGGACGCCCGCTCCCGCATGCCGGCCACGCCCAGCGCCCCCGAGGCATCCAGGGCCGAGGTCGGGAACCCCTTCCCGTCGTCTTCCACCGACAGCGCCAGACGGCCGGCCCCCCCTTTCAGGCTGACCTCCACCTTGGCGGCCCCGGCATGGCGGGCCACGTTGGTGAGTGCCTCCTGGGCGATGCGGTAGGCGGCGGTGGCCACGGTGCTGTCCATCTCCGGGACCGCCTCGGCGTCGAAGAGGCAGGTGATCCCCGTCCGCCGCTCGAAATCGGAGGTGTACAGCTCCAGGGCGTCCACCAGCCCCAGGTCGTCCAGGCTCCCCGGCCGTAGCCGGAAGGCCAGGCTCCGCACTTCCTGGATGGTCCCGTCGATGAGCCGGCACATGTCCCGGGCCCGGTCGGCGGCCCGGGTGTCCGCCGTCTTCAGCCGCTCCAGCACCCACACCGCATCCATGCGGAGCGCCGTCAGCACCTGCCCCAGTTCGTCGTGAAGCTCCCGGGAAATGGCCGCCCGTTCCTTTTCCTGGTTGGTGATGATGGATGCCGACAACAGGCGGAGCTGGTCCTGGGCCTTCTTGGCGTCGGTGATGTCCGTGGCGATCCCGCAGAGCCTCCGGACCTTCCCGGTTTCGTCGAAGAGCGGGAATTTGACCGTCAGATAGGTGTGGACCCCGTCTTTCTGGACGATGCGCTTCTCGACCTGGACGGGCGCAGCATTCTGCAGGACTTCGCTGTCGCCGGCCCGGAACTGGGACGCCACGGCGGCCGGCAGGATCTCCTCATCCACCTTTCCCCGTACCGTTTCATTGCGCACACTGAAAAGCTCCTCGAACCGGGAGTTGACAAGCATGTATCGGCCGGCCAGGTCTTTGATATAGATAACCGCCGGGGTATACTTCAGGATATCTCCGGTTTCCTTGGTCCGGAGCTGGACCTTGCGCTCCAGTTCCTTGGAATAGCGGCTGAGTTCCTCCTTGGCCCGGTGGAGGGCCTTCTCGGCCTCCTTCCGTTCGGTGACATCCACGGATACCGCAAGGGACCTGACGATTTTGCCGTCGGGGTTCCGTTCGGCAATGGCCGACAGAAGGATATCTTTGATCTCCCCGTTTTTTCGGACGTACTGGTAAGGGATCTCCTTGCAGAACCCACTGCGGAAGAAGGTCGGAATGACATCGTCTTCGGCGAAGCGGCGGGAGTCTTCGGTCATGAAATCGGTCAGCGGCCGGCCGATCACCTCGTCGTAGCGGTATCCCATGGCCGTAAGCCAGTAATCGCTGACGCTCAGCAAACGCCCCTGGGGATCGATGGAGTGGAGCATCGCCGGCGTGTGCTTGTAGAGGGAGCGGTAGCGCTCCTTACTTTCCCGAAGGGCGATCTCCATCTGTTTGCGCTGCTTGATATCTTCGCTGGCCTTGTGATAGAGCACCATCACGCTCACTCCGATGAGCAGGCAAAGCGCCAGGACGATGGAGCCGGTCATGCGGATCAGAGACGCCTCGACCGGCCGGGAGATGACGTCCGCGGGCGAGAGATAAAAGACCTTCCAGCCGGGGAAATACCGGATCTCCATCTCATTGAACAGATACTTCTGCCCGTCGAGGACGGCCATATCGGACTGCGCGGGATGGGTCAGGCCGATCCACCGCCCTCCGCCGTCGCCGAACTGCCGGCTATGGCGAAGCTGTTCGAGCTGCGCGCTTGTGGGCTCCCATGCCAGCTGAAAGAGCCACCCAATCCGGTTGGTGATGAAGATCACCCCCTCGGGGGACGTGAGCAGCAGGATGTCCCTCCCCGACAGACCCAGCCGGTCCTCGATCTCCTCGATGGAGGACTTGATGACCACGGCGCCCAGGGGGTGCTGTTCAGACTCGGAAAAGACCGGACGGCTGTTGTAGACTCCCCGCTTGTCCGAGGTGATGCCCACGGCCAGATACGCATAGGGAATACCCGCCATGGCGTGGGTAAAATAGGGACGGAAGGAAAAATTCTGCCCCATGAAGCTGTCCGGACCCTGACGATTGCTCGAAGCCACCGTCACCCCTTGGGCGTTCATGAGATAGCAGACATCCGTATGGAGGGTATGCTGATACCGGTCCAGCACCTCGAAGGCTTCCTCCTGAGCCTTGTCGGACGGGTCTCGGAGCAGCCGGATCAGGGCGGGCGCGGCCGCCAGGGTTTCCGTGACCCGCATATTTTCCGTCAGATACTTCTCCAGGCTGTTGGTGAGCAATATCAGGCGGGTCCTGGCCTGACGCCGCGACTCCTCGATGGACGCATCTTGGAC
>JBFYWS010000397.1:0-5406 GCA_041310935.1 Desulfobacteraceae bacterium
AGGATTTCAGAACGGCCGCGAGGTTGAACCTGCCCTCGGCGTGGTAGCGCTGCTTGCCGCGCACGTGCAGGTACCAGCCAATCATCAGCCCAACCCCGAGGCTCAGGCCCGGAATGATACCGCCGACAAACAGCCGGATGATCGAAACGTTGGCGATGACTCCGAAGATGACCATGGGAATCGAGGGCGGGATGAGCGGTCCGGTGGTGGTGGAGGCGGCAACCAGGGCGGCGGCCTTATGGGGATCAGACCCTTCTTTTTTCATAACGGGATACAGGATAGAGCCGATGGCCGATGTGTCGGCCACGGCCGAGCCGGAAACGCCCGAGATGAGCATGCTCGCCACCACGGTGACGTATCCCAGCCCGCCGCGCACGTGGCCGCACATGGCCTTGGCCACCATGATGATGCGCTCCGAGATACCGCCCGTGTTCATGATCTCCCCGGCCAGCAGGAAAAACGGGATCGCCATGAGCGGGAAGCTGTCGATGCCCCGGAAGATGCTCTGGATGATGAGGGCCGGCGACCAGGCCCCCAGGGTCAGCGACAGGACCAGCGCCGTGAGGAAGAGCGCAAAGGCAATCGGAACCGTCAGCAGGATGAAGCCGAACAGAGCCGTGAGAAAAAGCGGAAGCACGCTCATGGCTGCACCCCCTTCAGCGCCCGGATGTCGGCATGCGTCTTGATGAGGCATTGGATGAACATGAGCGCCGCGCTGACCGGTCCCACCATGTAGACCCAGCCGTAGGGGATGGGCACCGAGGAGGCGACCCAACCGCTCTCGAGGGAGTCGATCGCCATGTCCCATCCGCCCTGGAACATGATGGCCAGGCACACCAGAACCAGGGCGTCGGCTACCAGCACGACCATCCGCTGGTATTTCGGGCGCAGGACCATGAAGATGACGTCGATGCCGAGGTGATCACCCTTGATGTAGGCGATGACCGCTCCCAGAAACACGATCCAGATCAGCAGGAAGCGCGACACCTCCTCGTACCAGGCGAGCGACGCGTCGAGAAAATAGCGGCAGACCACGTTGCCGAAGACGGTCCCCGACATGGCCACCAGCAGGACCGCCACCACGTAAGACAGGCCTGTGTCCATGACCCGGCTGACGAGGGGAAGCTTCTGGGGCGTTGCCGCATCGGATTCAGGCGCCATACGTTGCTCTCCAGGGCGCAGGCCGTTGACCTCATGCGATGAAGTCAACCGCCTGCGGCAAATGAAAGGTTAGAGATTGCTGCGGACCAGTTGCCCAGCCAGCTTCTCGTAGAACTGAATCACCCCGCCGTGGTCGTCCTTCTGCTTGCCGTCGACCCGCAGGGCCTGCATGATCTCCATGATGGTGCCGGTCAACGGGATCGGGACCCCGATGGCGTGGGCCGTGTCGAGCGCGTTCTGCAGGTCCTTGATGTGCAGCTCGATGCGGAAGCCCGCCTTGTAGTTGCCCTTGAGCACCATGGGCGCCTTGGCGTTGAGCACCGTGCTGCCGGCCAGCCCGCCCTTGATGGCATCGAACACCTTGCCGGGGTCGACCCCGGCCTTGGCTGCCAGCACAAAGGCCTCGGACATGGCCGCGATGTTGAGGGCCACGATGATCTGATTGGCCAGCTTGGTCACGTTGCCGCTGCCGATCTCACCGCAGAGCACGGCCGAGGCACCCATCTTGAGCAGGATCGGTTTGACCTTCTCGAAGATCGCGGCCTTGCCGCCGACCATTATGGCAAGCGAGCCGTCGATGGCCTTGGGTTCGCCGCCGGAGACCGGCGCATCGAGCATCTCGACTCCATTCTTCATTAGTTCGGCGGCCACTTCCTGCGCCACCAGGGGCGCGATGGAGCTCATGTCCACCACGATGCTGCCCTTGCGGGCGCCTTCGATCACGCCGTTTTTGCCCAGCACGGCCTCTTTGACATGCGGCGAGTTGGGGAGCATGGTGATGATGACATCCCCCTGCGCCGCCACCTCCTTGGGCGAAGACCCGGCCTTGGCCCCGGCTTTGACGACCTCCTCCACCGGTGCTGCAACAATGTCGTAAACCACCAGCTCATAGCCGGCCTTCAACAGGTTCTTGGCCATGGGCTTGCCCATGATTCCCAGTCCGACAAATCCGATCTTCATCTCTCTTTACCTCCGGTGTTTAGTGTTTGGGTGTCTTGCTTTTTCCTGTCAGCTCCTGCTCCGAGGTTCCTTGCTGTGTGCGCAAGATCGCGTCGGCGACGGTCTGGGCCGTCAAACCGAAACGGCCATCGAAAACCCTTAAGTCGGAGTTGGTTGATATACTACATCCCCCCAACCGGTCAAGACGCAACCGCTTTCAAACGAACCATTGATTGAATTACACCACGTTCTGTATTAGTCAGGTAATCAGGCATGACTGAGCAAGGCGACGCATACACGGAGCAGTCGCTCATACGGTCAAAAAGAGATGAGGCCGCTCACTGAAAAAAAGGAACGTCATCGTGATCACCAACACCTCCATCGCCAAGTCCATGGAAATTCAACTCGGTACCCTTTTCGCCGAGTTGCCGCCGATGCCGGATTTCGTTGCCGGCATCCGCCGGGCTCCGACCCGGCATTTCAACCTGTCCCCAAAAGACACCGAGCTCGCCCTCAAGAACGCCCTGCGCTACATCCCCGAGAAGTGGCATCCGAGGCTGGCGCCGGAGTTCCTGGAGGAGCTGACGACGCGCGGGCGGATCTATGGCTACCGCTTCCGGCCGGCCGACCCGATCAAGGGCAGGCCGGTCGACGACTACGAGGGCCGATGCATCGAGGGCAAGGCCTTCCAGGTGATGATCGAGAACAACCTCGACTTCGACGTGGCCCTCTACCCCTACGAACTGGTGACCTACGGCGAGACCGGCCAGGTCTGCCAGAACTGGATGCAGTACCGGCTGATCAAGCGCTATCTCGAAGTGCTCACCCGCGAGCAGACGCTCGTCATGGCCTCCGGCCACCCCGTGGGTCTTTTCGCTTCCTCACCGGAAGCCCCACGCGTCATCATCACCAATGCCCTGATGGTGGGCTGCTTCGACGACCAGGACAACTGGCACCGCGCCATGGCGCTGGGGGTTGCCAACTACGGGCAGATGACGGCCGGCGGCGGGATGTACATCGGCCCCCAGGGCATCGTGCACGGCACCTACAGCACGATCCTGAACGCCGGCCGTGCCAAGCTCGGCATCCCGGCGGACCAGGACCTTGCGGGGCGGCTGTTCGTGACCTCGGGGCTGGGCGGCATGAGCGGCGCCCAGGGCAAGGCCGTCGTCATCGCCAACGGGGTGGGCCTCATCGCGGAGGTGGACTACTCGCGCATCAAGACCCGCCTCGACCAGGGCTGGATCGACCAGGTGACGGACAACCCGGCCGAGGCTTTCGGCGCCGCGCGCGACTACCAGCGCAAGCGCCAGAGCCGGGCTATCGCCTTTTACGGGAATGTGGTCGACCTGTTGGAATACGCCGTTCACCAGGACATGAAGATCGACCTGCTCTCCGACCAGACCTCCTGTCACGCCGTCTACGAGGGCGGCTATTGCCCCCAGGGAATCAGTTTCGAGCAGCGCACGGAGCTGCTGCGCAGCGGAGCTGCCGGGTTCAAGGAGATGGTGGACGCAACCCTGCGCCACCACTACACGCTCGTTAAAACCCTCTCCGAGCGCGGCACCTACTTTTTCGACTACGGCAACAGTTTTTTAAAGGCGGTCTACGACGCCGGCATCAAGGACATCTGCAAAAACGGCGAGAACCCGCTCGACGGTTTCATCTTCCAGTCCTATGTCGAGGACATCTTGGGGCCGATCCTCTTCGACTACGGCTACGGCCCCTTCCGCTGGGTGTGCCTGAGCGGCAAAGACGAAGATCTCGCCAAGACCGACCAGGCCGCCATGGCGTGCATCGACCCCGAGCGCCGCTTCCAGGACCGCGACAACTACAATTGGATCCGCGATGCGTTAAAGAACCGGCTGGTGGTCGGCACCAAGGCCCGGATCCTTTATCAGGATGCGTTGGGGCGGATGAAAATCGCCCTGAAGTTCAACGAGATGGTGCGAGACGGCAAGACCGGGCCGGTCATGCTCGGCCGCGATCACCACGACACCGGCGGTACGGACTCGCCTTTCCGGGAGACGGCCAACATCCGCGATGGCAGCAACATTATGGCCGACATGGCCACCCACTGCTTTGCCGGCAACGCCGCCCGTGGCATGAGCCTGGTGGCGCTCCACAACGGCGGCGGGGTGGGCATCGGCAAGGCCATCAACGGCGGTTTCGGGCTGGTGCTGGACGGAAGCCCACGGGTCGACGCGATCATTCGCTGCGCCATCCCCTGGGACGTGATGGGCGGGGTCGCCCGCCGCGCCTGGGCCCGCAACGACGCCTCCCTCGAAACCTGCATGGAGTACAACGAGCTGCGAAAAGGTTCGGACCACATCACGCTGCCGTATCTGGCCGATGAGGGGATAATTAAGAAACTGGTGGCGGACGGTTTCGCCCACAAGGATCGTAAACGCTGACGACAGCGGGAGCGGCTTCCAGCCGCGATCGCAGAGATGATTGTCGGCATCGCGGCTGGAAGCCGCTCCCACAGTGCAACCAAAACTTACGACTGCGGCTTACAAAGGAGCTTCTTATGTCCGGTACGAGTAAAATCGTCGAGTGCGTCCCCAATTTCAGCGAGGGCCGCAACCTGGAAAAGATCGAAAAGATCGTCCAGCCGTTCAGGGGCAGAGACCGCGTCAAGCTGCTGGACTACCAGCGGGACGAGGACCACAACCGCCTCGTCGTGACCGTGGTGGGCGAACCCGGGCCGCTCAAGGACGCCGTGCTCGCGGCCATGGGGGTCGCGGTTGCGGCGATCGACCTGCGCTCCCACCAGGGCCAGCACCCGCGCATGGGCGCGGTCGACGTGGTGCCGTTCATCCCGGTCCGGAACGTGACGATGCCGGAGGCAGTCGAGCTGTCGCGGCAAGTGGCGGCCGCGGCGGCAGAAAAATTAGAGCTCCCCATTTTTCTCTACGAGGAGTCGGCCTCGGCCCCGCACCGTAAAAATCTCGCGGATGTCCGCAAAGGCCAGTTCGAGGGCATGCCGGAGAAGCTCAAGCAGCCGGAGTGGAAACCCGATTTCGGCCCGGCGGCAATGCACCCGTCTGCCGGTGTCACGGCCGTGGGCGCGCGCATGGCGCTCGTCGCCTACAACGTCAATCTGGGCACCTCCGACCTGGACATCGCCAACGACATCGCGCGCAAGGTGCGGCATCTCAGCGGCGGCCTGCGCTACTGCAAGGCCATCGGCATCGATCTCAAGGACCGTGGCATCGTGCAGGTTTCGATGAACATGACCGACCACACCCGCACCGCCCTTTACCGGGCGTTCGAGTTGATTCGGATCGAGGCCCGGCGCTGGGG
>JBFYWS010000409.1:0-8394 GCA_041310935.1 Desulfobacteraceae bacterium
ACCGGCAAGGGTCTGGTGGCGCGGGCGATCCACAAAAAATCCCGGCGCCGCGCGAAGCCATTCATATCGATCAACTGCGGCGCCATCCCGGAAAACCTTTTGGAAAGCGAGCTCTTCGGGCATGTGAAGGGCGCCTTCACCGGGGCCACCACCACCAAGCCCGGGAAGTTCGAACTGGCAGACGGCGGCACCGTGTTTCTGGACGAAATCGGCGACATGAGCGCCGACCTGCAGGTGAAAGTCCTGAAAGTGCTGGAGGAGGGTGAATTCGAGGCGGTCGGCGGTTCCAAGACCATCAAGGTGGACGTGCGGATCATCACCGCCACCCATCGCGATCTTTCGGAGGAAGTGCAGAAGGGCAACTTCCGCGAGGACCTTTTTTACCGGCTTTACGTCATCCCCATGATGCTGCCGGCCCTGCGCGAGCGCACCCAGGACATCCCCCACCTGGCGGCGTACTTCCTCACGGAATCCAACCGCAGGAACCACCGCCAGGTGAACGGTCTGAGCGCAGACGCCCTCGAGGACATGATGGCGCACCGCTGGCCGGGCAATGTGCGCGAGCTGAAAAACCTGGTAGAAAGGATGGTGGTGCTCAAGGCCACCGGCACCATCACACGTCGCGACCTGCCGCCGGAGCTTAAGACCGGCGCGCGGGGGGGCGAAGCGCCGGCCGCGGCCGTGCTGGAGATCTCCGAGGATGGCATCTGCCTCACCAGCGCCGTCACGGAGTTTGAGAAGGCGCTCATTCTGCAGTCGCTTGAGAAGACCCAGTGGGTCAAGAACAAGGCCGCCAAACTGCTGCACCTCAACCGCACCACCCTGGTGGAGAAGATCAAGCGGCACCAACTGCGGCCCTGCGGGGTTTGAAAAAAGCTGAAAGCTCGAAGCTGATCTGCTCGTGAAAAGCCGATTTGCAGACGACTTCCAATGAGGCTAATTGTTTTCCCGTGGGAGTCCGCCGCGGCGCACAGCGAAGATCGTGGCTGGAAGCCACTCCCAGTGCGCCTGCGAGCAGGCGCGAGCAGAGGGGTGCAAGTCCCCTTTCAGGAGATGCCCGCTCCTGGTAGCTGAAAGTAACTGCACCACCGCGAGGCGGTGTGGAGAGCAACTGGAGGCGAACTTGCGGTCCGCAGGATGACGAACACGATTCGGCCGGGCGTAGCGACGAGCCTGCTGGGAAAGGGCGAAGTCCAGACTGAAGCCGCCGTCTGCCAGAGGTTGGCATAGACCCAGAGCTCGCCCGCCGAGGGCGGGGAGCCGGAGACACAGGCATCAGGAGCCCATCACGCTGGGCGGGCAGCCAGAAAGCGATGATGGGGCGCGTCAGGTGGTTGGTGGCAGAACGCAAGGAAGCTCGCGCGGTGTGAAGCAGGGAGGGCTGCCGGGCACAAGGTCGGCAAGGAGCCGGTCGGGCAGCAGTCAGAGCACCCGTAGTAGCGAAGAGGCCCTGGAAACAGGGATGAGCGAAGGGGTGCAGGAAGGTGGATGGGTGAAGTCCGTTTCGAGCCAAGATAGAGCAGCGCAAGTGCCGGAGGCGGCTAGACAAGCTGCAGAGGCCCGCCGCGCCCGTTGGGGGTGGGTTGAAGGCTCGATATGGACGGAGCGCATGCTGGAGGCCCTGGAAGAAGGGGTGAAAGGAGGCCTTTGGTTCAGTCTGATTGATAAGGTCTACCGGTCGCAGAGCCTGGCGGTGGCCTGGCAGCGGGTGAGGCAAAACGGAGGCAGTGCGGGTTCGGACCAGCAGAGCGTACAGGGGTTTGAGCGAGACCTTGAGCGCAACCTCAAGCAGTTGCACGAGGAGCTGCGAACCGGCAGCTACCGACCACGGCCGATCCGTCGCCAGTACATTCAAAAGGCAGGCAGCAGCGAGAAGCGAGCACTGGGGATCCCGGCGGTACGGGACCGGGTGGTTCAGAGGGCGTTGCAGATGGTGATCGAGCCGATATTTGAACGGCAGTTCACCTCTCATAGCTACGGGTTTCGTCCGGGCCGAGGGTGCAAGGACGCGCTGCGGGAAGTGAAGCGGTTGTTGGACAGCGGATACAGCTGGGTGGTGGATGCGGATCTGAAGTCCTATTTTGACAGCATTCCGCATGCCGGGCTGATGCAGGAACTCAGCCGGTACATAGCCGACAGCAGGGTGCTGGCGCTGATAGAGGCGTTTTTGAAGCAAGACATTATGGAGCCTATGCGGCGCTGGCAGCCGGAGGCGGGCACCCCACAGGGGGCGGTAATTAGTCCGCTGCTGGCCAATTTGTACCTGCACCCCGTGGATGAAGCGATGGCAGAAGGGGGATTGGCGATGATTCGCTACGCAGATGATCTGGTGGTCCTCTGCCGCAGCCAGCAGCAAGCACAGGCAGCGCTTGAGCGGCTGCAGCGGCTGATAGAAGAACGCGGGCTCAGCCTGCATCCGGAGAAAACCCGCGTGGTAGACACCAAGGCAGCCGGAGCCAGTTTTGAGTTTTTGGGCTACCGGTTTGCAAAGGGCACCCGTTGGCCGCGCCACAAAAGCTTGAAGAAGCTCAAAGAGAGCATCCGCTGCCAGACTCGGCGCACCAATGCCCACAGTCTGGAAGTGATTATTGGGAAGCTGAACCGAAGCCTGATGGGCTGGTTTGAGTACTTCAAGCACAGCAACAAGTGGACCTTTGCGGCGATCGATGGATGGACGCGACGGCGTCTGCGCAGCATTCTTCGCAGGCGAAGCAAGCGGAAAGGCATCAGCGGCGGGGGCGATCATCAACGCTGGCCAAACAGCTACTTTCGGGTTCATGGACTCTTTTGCCTTAAGGAGGCCCATCGAGACCTGCTTCAGTCCTCTTGAGGTCAACCACCAACCGGAGAGCCGGATGCGGGAGATCTGCATGTCCGGTTCGGAGGGAGGGGCGACTCGGTCGTCCCTACCCCTATCAAAGATCTATCATCATTCCTACTTCACCTGCGCTTGGATCTGCTCGACCATTTTCTTGGTGTCGCCGGAGGCGGAGTCGATCACCGGTGCCGTCACCTTGCGGAACGCCGCCAGGTCGGGCTTGTCCTCCACTTGCATGCCGGCCGTCTTGAGTTCGGAGATCATCTTGGCTTCGTTGTCCCGGATGAAGCTGCGGCCCTGCAGGGACGCCGCGCGCGCGCAGTCGATGACCACTTTGCGCTCTGCGGCGGGCAGGCCGTCGATAAAGGCCTTGTTGGCCACGAAGACCAGCGCCGAATAGACGTGCCGCGTGAGGGTCAGGTACTTCTGCCCCGCCTCGGTCAGCTTGGAGGCATAGATCACGGCGATCGGGTTCTCCTGGCCGTCGATGACGCCCTGCTGCAGCTGCGTGAAGATGGGCCAGGCCATGGGCGTCGGGTTGGCCCCGATGGCGCGCCAGATGGCGAGGTGCGTGGGCGCCTCCATGGTCCGGATTTTCAGGCCCTTGAGGTCCTCGGGCGTCTTAACGGGATTCTTGGCGTTGGTGACGTTGCGGAAGCCGTTGTCAAGGAAGGCCAGCGCCACGAACCCGGCTTTCTCGAACTTCTTGGCGAGGTCCTGGCCGATGGTGCCGTCGAGCACCTTGTCGGCCGCCTCGTAGGAGGGGAACACGAAAGGCATCTCCAGGGCCTTGATCTCGGGCACGAAGGCCTCGATGGGGCCGGTGGTGCAGACCGACATCTGGGTGGTGCCGAGCTGGATCTGCTGCAGCACCTGGGTCTCGCTGCCAAGCGAGGCCGAGTGATGGACCACCACGGCGAGCTTGCCGGGTGCGCCTTTTTCCGCACATTCCTTGAACCAGACGGCCGCTTTGGTGTGAACCAAGTCCGGGACGGTTACGGTAGCGATGTTGATCTGGGTCTGGGCTGTGGCACCGCCGACGAAACCGATGAGACACAAGCCGACGATGACTGCCATCATCTGTTGACGCATAGGATTTCCTCCTCGTTGATGAATGTTCGTTTTTTTCTTGATGGATGTTTGCCTCTATGGCCGCAACAGCATTAGTGGAAATCCCTTGTGGTGTCAATAATACTCGTAGCTGCTGAGGCAGAGAGGGTTCAAGGGTTCGGGTTCAGGAAAAATCCAGTTGCCGGGGTCTGATCGCCGCCGGCCCCAATCATTCGTGCGGGAGGATGGCGAAACCCATGGTGCCAGCCCGCGTGGATTTCCTGAACCCCGACCCCAGAGACCTGAGTAGCTGCTAATACACAAGCAACCGGGGAAAAATGCAGGGTCGGCGCACGGTCCGCTGCTTTGGCCGTCGCCCGGAGATTCACGCCATTTGTCGACAGCGGGTCTCGCGGGCGAAGAAAAGCAGCACCAGGGCGGCGAGGATCCATCCCATCATCAGCAAGAACCCGGCCTGATAGGCGGCCAGGCTGTACACTCGGACCCCCTCGCGCACGGCTCCCTCCCAGCGGCGGTCGAGCATCCAGCCCACGGCCGGTTGGAGCACGGTAACGCCCAGCATGATGCCCATGTTGATGACGCCGGAAATGGTGCCGGCACGTTCCGCAGGCACCGATTCTTTGGCGAGCGACCAGCAGACGATGAAGCTCGCCGAGCAGATGCCGGTCGCCGTCATCAGGAGCGTGAGGAGCCAAACGGGAAGCCCGGGGGCAAATAGGATAAACGCCCAGCCGACGCCGGCCAGGGCCTGGCCAGCGATCATCAGCGACTTGCGGCGTCCCATGCGGTCGGAGAGCCAGCCGAAAACAGGGCTCGCAGCGGCCCAGGCGATCATTAAAAGCGACGTCAGGGATGCCGCTTCGGCGGTGGAAAGACCGTAGTGGGTCGTTAGATAGGGGACACCCCAGAGGCCGCAAAACGTCAGCACGGAGCCCACCAGGCTGGCCGGTATGAAAAACAGCAACCAGGTGTTGGCGTAACGGAACACCTCTGCGATGCCTGCCCACGCGTTGACGCGCGCCGGCCTCCCGGCAGGGTTCTCATGGATGGCGTAGCTGCGGTAACCCCGCTCGCCGGGGTCGTCCCGGACCAGCACCCACGTGACGGCGGCGAGCACGCCGGCGACCGCCGCCGCGGCCAGGATGACCGGACGCCACCCGAACCCATCCACCAGCAGCCGCAGCGGTACTCCCGCCGTCACGGCCCCGATGATGCCGGCCAGCAGCCCGAGCCCCGAAATCATCGAAAAGTAACTCGCCGGGAACCAGTTGGTCGCGAGCTTGAGGGTCACCACATACGCGACCGATACACAGCCCCCAATGAGCAGGCGACCGAGGCAAGCCCAGGCCATGCTCGGGGAGAGCGCGAAGAGGATCGCGCCTGCGGCTGAGCCGAACGCGCCGAAGGTGAGCAGCCGGCGCGGGCCCCAACTGTCCGCGAGGATCCCGGTGGGGATCTGCATCAGCCAGTAGCTGTAGAAGTAAAATCCGGAGAGGTTGCCCAGGGCCGCGGCGCTGATGTCGAAATCGCGCATCAGTTCCTGGGTCATCACCGCCGGCGCCAGGCGGTGAAAGAAGCCGATGACATAGAAAAGCGACCCGAGGCCCCAGATGAGCCAGGCGAGGCGCAAGGGGGGGTAGGGGGGCGCCGATTTGAAATTTGAAATTTGAAATTTCAAATTCGTTTGGGCGTCGAGCACTGGTCGACCAGGTAGAGTATTGATTTGTAATGGATCCCGCTGTGGGCCGAGAGGCCGATCTCGCACGTGCGGCTGGTGGAATAGCCCACGCTGCATTTGCCCGCGACGCCGGCGCGCAGGTGCTGCAGGGCCGAGGCGTTGAGCTCGGGGTAGTTGAACCCGCGGTCGCCGGCAAAGCCGCAGCAGCCGACATGGTCCGGCACGACCACTTCCGCGGCGCAGGCCCGGGCGAGAGTCAATGCCTTGGCCTCGAGCCCCATCTTGCTGCTGCTGCAGGTGTGGTGATACGCGACGGTTTCATTAACCGGGATGACCTGCAGCCGTTCCATCAGATGCGTGAGGGTGAACTCCACCGGGTCGAGCAGCGTCAGCCGCTGGTCCAGCACTTTTTTCATGCGGTAGAGGCAGGGGCTGGTGTCGACCAGCACCGGCAGGCGCCCGCCGTCGGTTGCCTCGAGCAGGGCGGCCTCGAGCTCCCGGGCCTTGGCGTCCGCCTGGGCGATGAACCCCTTGCTTTCAAAAGGGGTGCCGCAGCAGAGGGCCTCCATCGTCGCCGGGAAGAGGACGTCGTAGCCGGCCTTTTCGAGAAGCCTCAGGGTGACCGCATGCAGCGGGTCCCGGTTCGGGTCGTTCTTAGCCGGTCCCATGGTGCGGCTGATGCAACTGGGGAAGTAGACCGCCTGGGCTCCAGCCCGTTTCGAAGACGGCGGCCGGGGGCCGTCGATGCCGCGCGGCATGCAGCGTGTCCAGTGGGGGATGCGGTTGCCGCTCAGGCGGCGTGCACCGGAGGCCAGGCTCTCCATGAGGGTCGAGCCGAGCAGACCGTGGGCGGCCCCCGCGATCTTGAGGCCCCACCGCACGGTGGCGGCGGTCTGGCTGAAATGCCCCGCGACAAAGGCGGCGACCCCCTGGGCCGCGGGGCCGACGGTTTGGCTGCGCAGCTCCTTGGTGAGCTCGCCGGTGTTGATGTCCACCGGACAGGCCACCGCGCACAACCCGTCGGCGGCGCAGGTCGCCTCGCCCGGGTAGCGGTAGCCGGTTTCGAGTTCGGCCAGTCGCGCGGGGTTCTCGCAGGTGGCCTGCAGCCGCGCGATTTCCCGCTGAACCACGATGCGCTGCCGGGGGGTGAGGGTGAGGTTCCTGGACGGGCAGTTCACCTCGCAGAAGCCGCACTCGATGCACTTGTCGACGATCGGGTTGGCCCGGGGCAAGGGTTTCAAGTTTTCGATGTGGGCCCGAGGGTTCGCGTTGATGATGACGCCGGGGTTGAGGAGGTTCTTGGGGTCGAAGATCTCCTTGATGCGCTGCATGACGGTGTAGGCCTCGCGGCCCCACTCCAGTTCGACGTAGGGCGCCATGTTGCGGCCCGTGCCGTGCTCGGCCTTGAGCGAACCGTCGTAGGAGTTCACCACCATGTCGCAGACCTCGTGCATGAATCCCCGGTAGCGTTCGACCTCTTCAGGGGGTCCGAAATCCTGGGTGAAGCAGAAATGCAGGTTGCCCTCCAGGGCGTGGCCGAAGATGATGGCCTCATCGTAGCGGAAGCGCCGCATGATATCTTGAAGGTGCAGTGTGGCTTTGGCGAGGCGGTCGATGGGGAAGGCCACGTCCTCGATGATCACCGTGGTGCCGGTTTCGCGCACGGCGCCCACCGCCGGGAAAAGCCCCTTGCGGATGTTCCACAGGGCGGTGTACTCCGCGACCCGGTCGGTGAAGGTGAAGGGTCGCTCGAAGGGGACCCGCTGCAGGGAGTCGGACACCGTGTGGATCTGCCCCCGGAGCTCCTCGGCCGCGAAGGCCCGGGTTTCCACCAGCAAGGCGGCGGTCTGCGGAGAGAGCACCTTCAGGTAGTCCGGCATCCCGGCCTTGTTCTCGACCGACCGCAGGGAGGCGCGGTCCATGAGCTCGACCGCGGCCACCGGCTGGTCGCGCAGAATGGCTGCGGCCGTCGCGGCGTTCTCGATCTGGGGGAAGATCATGAGGGCGCTCGCCTTGCAGGGGTGTTCGACCACGGTCTGATAGGTGATCTCGGAGATGAACCCCAGCGTGCCCTCCGAGCCGATCATCAGGTGCAGCAGGATGTCGAAGGGGTCCTCGAAGTCCACCAGGGCGTTGAGGCTGAACCCGGTGGTGTTCTTGATCTTGTATTTGCGGCGAATGCGCTCCGCCAGGGCCGTGTTGGCACGCACCTCTTTGCCGAGGGCATCTACCGCGTCGAGCAGGTCCTTGCGGGCGTAACGGAATTCGTCGCGGCTGGCGGGGTCGGCGGTGTCGAGCAGGGTGCCGTCCTGAAAGAGGATGCGCATGCCGGTGACCGTGCGGTAGCTGTTCTGAGCGGTGCCGCAGCACATGCCGCTCGCGTTGTTGGCGGCGATACCGCCGATCATGGCCGAGTTGATGGAGGCCGGGTCGGGGCCGATCTTGCGGCCGTAGGGGGCGAGATAGCGGTTGGCGTGCCCGCCGATGACACCGGGCTGCAGCCGGATGCCTCCGCCGTTGTCGATGATCTCGTAGCGGTTCCAGCTGCCGCCGGCCACGACGAGCACCGAGTCGGACACCGCCTGGCCCGAAAGGCTTGTCCCCGCGGCGCGGAAGGTGATCGGGGTGTCCGCATGGTCCGCGGCCTTCAGGATAGCGGCGACTTCGTCTTCCGTGTCGGCGCGCACGACGATCTTGGGGATCAGACGGTAGAAGCTGGCGTCCGTGCCGTAGGCGAGGGTGCGCAGCGGGTCAGTGAACAAGTGCTCTTGAGGGACCAGGGCGCTTATGTCTTTGAGAAAACGTTGGTAGCGATCGGGTAGCATGG
>JBFYWS010000250.1:0-11811 GCA_041310935.1 Desulfobacteraceae bacterium
CGGCGGAGTCGTCTCCTCGCTGGGGAAGGGGCTCGCCTCCGCCTCGATGGCCGCGTTGCTGGAGAACCGCGGCCTGAAGGTCACGCTCCTCAAGATGGACCCGTACATCAACGTCGATCCGGGGACCATGAACCCACTGCAGCACGGCGAGGTCTTCGTCACCGACGACGGCACCGAGTCCGACCTCGACCTCGGCCACTACGAGCGCTTCTGCACGCAGCGCATGTCGAAGCTCAACAACTTCACCACCGGCCAGATCTACGACGCCGTCATCCGCAAGGAGCGGCAGGGGGAGTACCTGGGCGGCACGGTGCAGGTCATCCCCCACATCACCGACGAGATCAAGCGCTGCATCACGCTGGTGGCCGACGGGGTCGATGTCGTCATCGTGGAAATCGGCGGCACGGTCGGCGATATCGAGAGCCTGCCCTTCCTGGAGGCCATCCGCCAGTTCCGGACCGACGTGGGCAAGGAAAACGTGCTCTACATCCACCTGACCCTCGTGCCCTACATCAGCACCTCCGGCGAGGTAAAGACCAAGCCCACCCAGCACAGCGTCAAGGAATTGCGCAGCATCGGCATCCAGCCGGACGTCCTGCTGTGCCGCACCGACCGCTTCCTGTCCAAGGAGCTCAAGTCCAAGATCGCCCTGTTCTGCAACGTCGGGGAGGATGCCGTCATTACGGCCAAGGACGTCAGCTGCATCTACGAAGTCCCGCTCGTCTTCCACCATGAAGGGCTGGACGGCAAGATCATCGAACTTCTCAACATCTGGACCCGGGCGCCCAAACTGGAAGCCTGGGAGGAGCTGGTGCAGCGTTTTAAGAAGCCGCAGCACGAGGTCACGATCGCCATCGTCGGAAAATACGTGAACCTGACCGAGTCCTACAAGAGTCTGAACGAGGCCCTGCACCACGGCGGGGCGGCCAACCGCAGCAAGGTGAACCTCTATTTTGTGGACTCGGAAAAGCTCGAGGCCGATAGCTGCGGCGAGGTGCTGGCGCGGGCGGACGGGATCCTGGTGCCGGGAGGGTTCGGCAGCCGCGGCATCGAAGGCAAGGTCTGTGCGGCCCGCTATGCCCGGGAAAACAAAGTGCCTTACTTCGGAATCTGCCTGGGGATGCAGATCGCCGTCATCGAGTTCGCGCGCCACGTCGCCGGCTTGAAGAACGCCAACAGCGCCGAGTTCGACGAGCTCACTCCGGATCCGGTGATCTACCTCATGACCGAATGGTTCGACGAGCGCAGCCGCACGGTCCAGCGCCGGGACGCCGCATCGGAGAAGGGCGCCACCATGCGGCTGGGGGCCTACCCTTGCCGGCTGACGAAGGACAGCCTGGCCCGCCAGGCCTATGGTGCAGAAGAAATTTCGGAGCGGCACCGTCACCGCTACGAATTCAACAACGCCTACATGCAGCCGCTCGAAGACCACGGGCTCGTGTTCAGCGGCGCCTCCCCCAGCGGCGACCTCATCGAGATCATTGAACTCAAGGGTCACCCATGGTTCTTAGGGTGCCAGTTCCACCCGGAGTTCAAATCCCGGCCGATGGCCGCCCACCCGTTGTTCCGGGAGTTCATCAAGGCGGCGCTGGAGACCTCCACAAAACAGCGCACCCCGTGAGATTTCATTTTGCGCGCTGTTTTTTCAATTCCTTCTCGATCGCCATGAAAAAAGCTTCCGGGCTGCGGTCCCGCAGGCGCTTGCCGTTGACGAAGAGCGTCGGCACCCCGCGCACCCCGACGCTGTTACCCTCGTTGAAGTCCTCCTGGACGTGATGGACGACCCGCGGGTCCTTGCGGTCCCGCTCGAGCTGCTCCTCGTTAACCCCCGCGGCGCGAACGATCTCCTGGATCTTTTCGTCGTTCAGCTGCTCGTTGAACTTGAAGAACTCGTCGTGGACCGGCCAGAACTTGCCCTGCAGATGGGCGGCGTGAGCCGTCAAGGCGGCCCGGACGGCGAACTTGTGGCTGCTGAGCGGGTAGTGTTTGAATACAACCTTCACCGTGTCCGGGTATTGCTCGAGCACCTGCTCGAGGACGGGCACCAGGCCCGCGCAGTAGCCTCACTGGAAGTCGCTGAACACCGTCACGACCACCGGCGCCTTTTCGCGGCCCTTGAACGGCGAGCCGGCGGTCTTGAGGTTGTAGACCACGTCCACCTGGATCACATCCACCCGCTTGGTTTGGCGGTTGGTCACGTAGAGCCGCTCTCCGTCGGGGTCCACGGCGATCCGCTCCGCCTGGGGCCCGATGGCGATCTTGTCTCGGAGAGCGCCGTCGCTGCCGTAGATGAGGATGTTGCCGTCATCGGTCAGGACGTAGATGGACCGTCCGTCCGCGGATACGGCCACATCCAGCGGTCGCGCGCCGGGGGTGAGGCTCTTCTGAAGCTCCCACTCGACTGCGGCCATGCCGGGGACGGCCGAAAAGACCAGCAGCGCCAGCGTCACGACGAAGATCGGCAAAAGGGTTCGGTTTTTCCGCATGGCAGACCTCCAGGGATGAGCCATCCATTCCAGGGCCGGCGATGCCTGCTGTGGGGTGCAACCCGTTGCGGCGTTCATTTCCGGGTAAAGTCCTGCAGGGTTTTTTGGGCGCATTCGGGGCAGTAACTCGAGGTGATGTCCAGCTGGGCCTGCTCGTAGATGAACTTCTCCACGGGCACCCATGGCCCCCGGCCGGGTTCCCGGCCGGTGTCGTCCCGTATTTTCTTGCAGACGCAGCACATGGGCAGGATCTTCTGGTAGAGGTTGATGCGGCGCGCCAACTCGAGTTTTTCCAGGCAGCGCTCCACGCGGAAGAACATCTCGGCGGACTCGCAGGGCTTGAGCATGTAGTCATCCGCCTGGTTCCGCAGCGCCTCGATGGCGGACAGCATGTTGCCGAAGCCGGTCAGGACGATCACCATAATGGTGGCGTTGAGTTGCTTCGAGTACCTCAGCACCTGGATGCCGTCGGTTTTCTCCATGACCAGGTCCGTGATGATCAGGTCGAAATTGGAGAGGTGCAGCAGCTCCATCGCCCGATCGCCGTTGCTGGCGCGCGTCACGAGATAGCCATGGTTTTCGAGGTCTTCCCCGAGGCCTTCGAGGATGATGGGGTCGTCGTCGACCAGAAGCAGGTTGTACTTTTTCGTTGCCTGACGCATCAGAATTACCGAAGCATGATCCAATGCCGGTCTAGTGGGTTGCCTGCCGGTGTTGGCACTCTGTCATATCCCCGTTTTCATATCACAGACGGATAGACAAAACCATCCCTTTTAGGATCGGGGTCCCGGGAATAAAGCGCACGAAAAAAGAGGTTCCTGGCGCCATGCGCCGCGCACCTTTGCCCTATCCCTTCATTTTGGCCACGATGAATTCGCCCACTTTTTCCGCTGACCGCCCGAAAAGCTCGTCGATCTCGACAAGCTCCAGCAGGGCGTCGCTCCAGCCGACGCTGTTTTCCTGGACGATGTTGCGGATGTGCTCGTATTTGCCGCCGAGGGCGCGCATCTTCACGTTCAGCGGCACGGTGTTCTTGAAGGTAATGTGCAGCAGCAGCAGATGCTCGATGCTGTTCGGCCGGGCCGGCGCCGAGGAGAGCAGCGGGACCACCAGGATGCTGCGGTCGTCCTTGCGACCCTTGCCGATGTAGACGTTGCCCTGGCGCACGATGGTGCGCTTGGAGCCCTTCAGGGTCTTGTCGGTCTCGACCCTGGATGGGATGGTGCTGGTCGGGCCGCGCTTGTTCAGGACCTCGATGGCGGTGGCCTCGTCCGGCTCGCCCAGCAGGTTCAGACCGGAAATCCGGTAGAGGATGGACCCCTCGATGTCGCGAATGACCCCCTGCAGGTTTTTGAGGACCATGGCGTTGGACGGAGTGAGTTGGGTGTCCGAGAAGTTCTCCGCGGCCAGCGCTGCGAACAGGATGCCCTCCAGCCGTTCGCTGAGGCGGCTGGTGCCCACCGTGACGGTCTTGGCCTGGTGTTTGATGGCATCCACCGGTCGGGCGAGGAAGCCGATGGCGTTCCCCACTTGGTGGAGCAGCACCTGGACCATGTTGGCGGCGGTGCCCTTCAGGCCGAAGTCAAGCTCGAAGTCGGACGCCGGCAGCCGCCCCGCCAGATATTTGAGCAGCAGCGTGAGATCGGAGCTGGTGTCGTAGCCCACGGTGACGGGGAACTGCTTCTGGCTGCGCTTGCGGCGGAATTCGGCATAGAACTCGGCGATCTGCTCCCGGAAGCCCTTTTCCAGGACCAGTTCGAACATGTCTACCCCCCGTGCGGAGGCGTCGCTGACGGCCCGCTGGACGCTCTCGTGGAGACCGAACAGGAAGCGTGAGCCCTCGTGGATGGACAGGGCGGCGTAATATCCCCAGAGGTGGCCGACCAGCGTGTTCAGGATGGGCGCCAGGTGTTCGTCGACCTTCGGTACCTGGAAGACGTCCTCTGCATACGGCACGAACCGCTCCTCCCCTTCGTCGCAGATCACCACCGGGATGGCCTTGTGCGCCTTGAATATGGCAGTGTCCTTGACGATGTCGCCGATGACGGTGGGGCGCGCCCCGGCGGCGCAGACAATGATCAGGGGCTCCGATGACAGGTCGATGTGCTTCTTGTCCTCGACGTAGTCCGAGGAGATGGTCTTGTAGCAGAGCTCACTCAGCTTGATGCGGATTTCGTCGGCGGAGGCCTTGTTGGGGCCGCTGCCGACGGTGGCCCAGTATGTTTTGGTGACGGCCAGCCGCTCAGCCGAGGCTCGTATGCGCTCCGACATCGCCAGCACCCGGCGCATGTGGTCCGGCATTTCGAGCAGTCGCTGGACCTGGCCGGAAACGAAAGCCTCGTCCCGGCGGCCTTTCAGCTTGGCAATGTGCAGCGCGAGTAGTGCTCCGGCGGTGATCTGGGCGTAGAAGGCCTTGGTGGATGCGACCGACATCTCGATGTCCCGGCCGCTGCTCGTGTAGATCACGCCGTCCACTTTGAAGGTGAGGTCCGAGTCCCGGCGGTTGACGATGGCCAGCGTGCGGGCCCCGCGTTCGCGCACCATGTCGATGGAGCGGTTGGTGTCGGTGGTCGTCCCGGACTGGCTGATGGCGACAACCAGCGCGTCCGCCATCGACCCGCCCTCGGCGGTCTCGCTCATCGTAAAGCCGCTGAACTCCGAGGCCTTGAGTGCTTGGACCTGCACGCCGGGGGTGTTCAGGTAGTACTGCAGGATGTTGGCGCAGGCGAGCGCCGCCACACCGGCCGTGCCCTGACCGATGAAGAAGATGCGCTGGACGGTGCCGTCGGCGATAGACCGGTTGACCGCCGCCGGCACCGCCTTTTCATCGAGGGCCGTCACAAAGCACTTCTGCCCGTTGTCCTGGATCTTCCAGCGGTTCTGGAGGGTCTTCTCCACCGAGGCGGGGGACTCGGAGACCTCCTTCAAGAAATAGTGCGAAAAATGCTGGCGATCGATATCGCGCGAGGTGAGCGCCGTGGTCTTGACGTTCTGATCCGTCAGCGTCACGGGAGTCCCGTCGTAGCACATGGCGGTGATCCCCTGCAGGCCGCCCGTTGCCTGTTGGTCCAGGACGAAGATCTGGCCCTGGGTCTTGCCGGTTTTGCCGTCCACAACGGATTCGCCGTCGAGCCGGACGTAGGCGGATGTCTCCTCGATGAACCCGTAGACCTCCGAGGTGGCCATGTAGTGGTCCGGGGCGATGCCGACGAAGATGGCTTGTCCGCTGCCGCGCTGGGCGAGAAAGAGCTTGCCCGGCGCGAGGCTCGTGTGCATGGCGATGGCGTGGGAGCCCTTGAAGTCGCCGACCGCGCGCCGGAAGGATTCGGCGACACCGAACCCCTGTCGCAGGTAGTGCTCGATCTGTAGCGGAATGATCTTGGTGTCGGTGGTGATATCGGCGTGGATGCGCTCGCCGCTGCGTTCGAAGGCTTCTTTGAGCTCATGGAAGTTGTCGATGTCGCCGTTCAGGCAGGCGTGGATGATACCGGTTTCGCCGGCGGCACCCGCGGCCCGGTTGTCGACGGGGTGGCAGTTGGCCTCGGTGATGGCTCCGACCGACGCCCAGCGGGTGTGGGCGTTGACCGTGTGGAACTCGGCCGGGAAGGCGACGATGGCGTGCAGCACGGGATCGCCCGCGATGGCACGGCGCAGGAACCGGATGTTGTCCCCCAGGCTGCCGATTTCAGCCGCCACCTTGTAGGTGAACGTGACGGCGACGGTATCGGCGTGACGATGGGCGGCGATTCCCTGGTTCAGGAGGGGTTGCAGGGCCAGGCGACGGGCGAATTCCTCCTGCAGACGGCGCTCGCCGAGCGCGGCGCTGAAGCGCTCGTAGTCGGCAGCGCCGAGCGCGAACAGGAGCGAGATCCCGGCGGAGTCCCGGCCCCGCACCTCCATGCGGTCGATGCTGTTCAGGACCGCGTTGATGTCGCGGAAGACGTTGACGGCGACGGTAGAGTTGCCGGAGCCGGCCAGGAGGCCGCGCACCTTGGCGATGTTGCCGAGGACTTCGGACCGCAGGCACCAGGCGGCGTCCTTGAGATGCTCGATGCGCTGGGCCACGAGGTCGGCCTCGGCTGCAGGAAGCCGCCCGATCTGCTCGTCGAAGCGGCGGACGTCGCCGGCCAGGCACTCCGCCAGGGACACCGCGATACCGTCGACGCGTCTCTGGAGGGTCGCATCGCCGAAGAGCGCGCAGAAGGCATCCGGACGCCTGCACTCGCGCGCCCATCGCCCCAGATCCGCGATGCACTCCGCGCCGCCCAGGTAGGTGTCGGCCAGGCGAGCCCCGTTCGTGCGGCAGGCGTCGAAATGGTGGGTCCGGATGTGCTCCGCCAGCGCCGCCAGGGGCGCGACGGGTAGGGGTTCCGAGGTCGCGGCCGGGCGTTTGAAGGCCACGATCCCGGCGATGCCGCAGCCGAGAAAAGTGGCCTGGAGCGGGAACACCACCAGCGAGCCGGTCGGGACGCCCGCCAGGCGGCGGCCGAAATACACGGGTGCGCACAACCGGCGGCCAAGCCGAAGGACCGGAAAGGTTAGTGCGTCCAGCGCGACCCTCCAGGCTCGCTGCAGGCGAAAGATCCAGGCTCGAATCATGGTGGTTTCCTTTTCGTGAAGCAATTATTCCGTTTGCATTGGGTGGTTTGAGTTTGTTACGAATTTCGTGCTTCGAATTTCGAATTTGGTTCCGGCGTGTCCGGGTTGGGAACTTAAAAAAAGTATGCAGGAATTGTGCCTGGGTCTGCGCACGCCGCACCGCAGCCCGTGACGTCTCGATCGCGCCCGATGCTGCCGGCTATCGCAGCGCGGTTCCCGGCGGGACGGGTTGGTCCGGCATGATCAGCACCGGCCCGGCCTCCTGCCCGGCGGCGAGCAGCATGCCCTGGGAGATCACCCCCATGAGCTTGGCCGGCCGGAGGTTGGCGACAATGATCACCTGCCGGCCGATCAGGGACTCGGGCGTGTAGTGCTCGGCGATGCCGGCGACAATGGTGCGGCGTTCGCCGAGATCGATTTCCAGCTTGAGCAGCTTTTTCGCCTTCGGCACCGGTTCTGCGCTCAGCACGGTGGCCACCCGCAGATCGATCCGGCGCAGGTCATCGAGGGTGATCTCCGGTTTGATTTCCGTGGCCGGCGTGGGTTGAACACTATCGGCCGCGGGAGCTGCGGGCGGTGCGGCGGTCTCGATCCGGGGAAAGAGCATGACGGTTTTCGGAAGCGGCGTACCGGCCGGTAGGTGTTGCCACTTTTGCAGGTCTTCCAGGAAATAGAAGGGCACATCCGGGTCCAGGCCCAGGTGTTTCTGCATGCGGGCCGCCGTCTCCGGCATGATCGGGTAAATCAGCCCCGCAATCAGGCGCAGCCCCTTGAGCAGGCTGCAGATCACGGCCTGCAGTTGCTTGCGGGTCGTCTTCTTCTTGGCCAGCTCCCAGGGTGCGGAGACGTCGATGGCCTTGTTCATCTGGCCGATGAATTCCCAGACGGCGGCGACAGCCCGCTGGAGTTCGAACGCCATCATGGCGCGCTCATACGCGGCGATGGTCCGCTGGGCGTCGGCGCCAAGGCCCAAACTGTACTGGCGCGCGACCTCGGGGTCGGCCTCCGGCACGATACCGTCGAAATACTTGTGGGTCATGGAGACCACCCGGGAAAAAAGGTTGCCCAGGTCGTTGGCCAGGTCGGCGTTGATGCGCTGCACCATCGCCGTCTCGCTGAAGTTCGAATCCAGCCCGAACGTCATTTCGCGGATCAGAAAGTAGCGGAAGGCATCCACCCCGTAGGTGGTCTTCAGCTGGAGCGGCTCGACCACGTTGCCGAGGCTCTTGGACATTTTGCTCTGCTCGACGTTCCAGTAGCCGTGCACGTTGAGGTGCTGGTAGACGGGAATTCCCGCCGCTTTCAGCATGGTGGGCCAGTAGATGCCGTGGGGCTTGAGGATGTCCTTGGCGACGATGTGCTCGGCCGCCGGCCAGAACGTTCGGAAGCGTTCGCCGTCCGGGTAGCCGAGGCCGGAGACGTAGTTCAACAGGGCGTCGAACCACACGTAGGTGACGTAGTTCGGGTCGAAGGGCAGGGTGATGCCCCAGTTCAGCCGGGTTTTGGGCCGCGAGATGCACAGGTCGCCTAAGGGCTCCCTCAGGAAGGAGAGCACTTCGTTGCGGTAGCGTTCCGGGCGGATGAAATCCGGGTGGTTCTGGATGTGCTCGATCAGCCAGTCCTGGTAGCGGCTCATCCGGAAAAAATAGTTGGCCTCCTGAATGGGTTCGGGCGCGGTCTCATGGTCCGGGCACTTGCCGTCCACGAGTTCCCGCTCCCCGTAAAAGCGCTCGCAGCCGAAGCAGTACAGCCCCTCGTACTCGCTGAAGTAGATGTCCCCGGCGTCGTAGATCTTCTGCAACACCTGGGTCACCACGGCCATGTGATCGGCGTCCGTGGTGCGGATGAAGCGGTCGGGCTGGACGTTCAGCTCGGGCCAGAGATCGCGGAACAAGCGGCTGATGGCATCGACGTAGACCCGGGGCGTCATGTTCTCCTTGTGCGCCGCCCGGACCACTTTGTCGCCGTGTTCGTCAGTACCGGTCAGGAAAAAGACCTCCGTCTGCCGCATGGAGTGGAAGCGGCGGACCACGTCGGCCACGATGGTGGTGTAAGCGTGGCCGAGATGGGGGCGGGCGTTCACGTAGTAGATCGGTGTCGTGATGTAGAATGGCATGTGGCGTTACCTGCTTAAAGTTCAATTTTGTCGACGGACGTCTCGATTTCCATCCCATCTTCGAGCCGGACCACCAGTCGATTGCAGATGGCGTTCTGGCGGACGACCTTGCCGGGGCCGCTGGGGGTCTTGACCATGGTGCCGATCCGGGGCAGTCCCTTTTTCAACTCCATGTAGGTGTTGTACTCGTAGACGAGACAGCACATCAGCCGGCCGCACTGGCCCGAGATTTTGGTGGGGTTCAGGGAAAGGCTCTGCTCCTTGGCCATGCGGATCGAGACCGGTTCGAACTTCTCCAGGTACGAGGCGCAGCAGAACTCGCGGCCGCAGCGGCCGAGGCCGCCGCACATCTTGGCTTGGTTGCGGATGCCTACCTGACGCATTTCGATGCGGGCCCCGAGTTCCTTGACGAGCATTTTCAGGAGCTGGCGGAAGTCGACCCGGCCCTCGGCGGTGAAGAAGAACGTCAGCTTGCTGCCGTCAAATGACTTTTCCACCGCGAACAGGTTCATCTTGAGGCCGAGCTCCCGGATGGTCCGGCGGCCGAGCGCGTGCGCGGCCCGCTCGTCGGCGGCCTTGCGTTCGAGCTGCTCCAGATCCTTTGGTACGGCCAGGCGGTAAATCTTTTTGAAAACCTGGTTCGCCGGGGGTTCTTCCAGAACCGTGGGGGCGGTCACCACCGTGCCGAGGCTGAGCCCCTGCTCGGTTTCGACCATCACCTGGTCGCCGGAGGTGAGCACGTAGGCCCCGCAGTCGAAATCGTACACCTTGCCGGCCGGTTTGAATCGAATGCCAACGATCTTGATCATGTTAGACGTGGATGACCTGGTAACAGGTTTCGGGTTTAACAGGGCGTTGAAAAACGGCGTCTAAGGCCGTGATCCTGCGTTGTGCGGCTTTTGTAAATGCTCATCCGCCACAGGCGGACTGCGCTTTCCAAAACGCCACACGCCTTGGCTGACAGCCTGATACTTGTTTTTCAACACCCTGTTAATTCAGATGCGTTGACATCTTGACGAAAAGCGCCTCCAGTGTCAACCGCGGATTCGCGTTCGCCTGGATTCGCTGTCGGGCGTCCTGCAACGCACGCATGGCGCTCGTCAACGCCTCCAGGCTCATGGTGTGAGAGATCTCGACCATCACCTCCCGGAGGTCCTGGTGGATGAGGCTCTCGGGGGCATGCCTGGCGACGGCCAGATCGCGAATCCAGGATGCGATCAGGTCCAGGGCCTCCGGCAGGTCATCCCGGGCCTGGGACAATTTCTCCGCCAGCGCCAGCAACGCCGCCGTCGATTGCCCTGGGAGAGCCGCCAGTTGGGCCATCAGCCAGCTGCGTCGCGGCAGCCACCGGCTGCCGCGTATGGCGAGCGCCCGGGTAAGGCTCCCGCCGGCCAGTGCCGCCGTCAGGGATGCCTCCGGCGGGTCGACCCCGTAGGCCCGGGTGAGTATCGCCGCCAGATGGTGCCGGGCGATCGGCTTGAACCGGATGCGCTGGCAGCGCGACACGATGGTGGGCAGAAGATCGCCTGTCTGCGGGGCGGTCAGGATCAGCACCGTCCGTGCCGGGGGCTCCTCCAGCATCTTCAGCAGAGCATTGCCCGCGGCCGGATTCAGGGTGTGGGCATCGGCGATGATCACGACGCGAACCCTCGCCTCATAGGGCTTCATGGTCAGGACCTGGCACAGTTCGCGAATCTGGTCGATCTTGATCATGGCCCCGGCCGGAGACACCCGCAGGATGTCGGGGTGCGCGCCCGCCGCGATCTTGCGGCATGCGGCACACGCCCCGCAGGGTTCGGCCGCGCCCGTCTCCCGGTCGGTGCAGTTGCACGCCATGGCCAGGGCGACCGCCGCCGTTTTCTTGCCGACACCTTCGATTCCGGTAAAAAGAAGGGCGTGGGGAAGGGTCCCGTTGACCAGGAAGGAGGTGAGGATTCGGATGGGACGCTCTTGATCGATGATCGAGTCGAACCCTGGCACGAATCTACAAATCAACGCGTTCTTTAAGTTCCTTGCCAGACTTGAAGAACGGAAGCCGCTTGGGTTTGATCGTTACTTTTTCACCGGTCTTGGGGTTTCTGCCGGTGTAGCTTTTGTAGTTCTTGACAAAAAAGCTGCACAAGCCCCGGATTTCCACACGCTCCCCGCGCGCCATGGCCTCCGCCATGTGATCGAAAAAAATCTGCACGACCCGGGCGGCCTCCGCCTTGGAAATATTCGCTTCACTCTTCAGTGCGGAGATCAGCTCCAGCTTGTTCATACACCCCTCCTTTGGGACGGCCTGAATGACGCAACCGCGTTTTGACTGTATAACCTCAAACTTGATAAGATGTCAAGCAGTTATGCAAGGATCGACGGCAGGATCTCGATATCGTCCTCATTCACGTCGACCCCGGCGTACTGGCCCAGGGCCTCGATGTGGACGAGCACGCGGCCCTGTCCGCGGTAGCGGACGAACGTTCCGGCTACCCCTGCAAACGGTCCCTGCACCACCATGACCCGGGCGCCCGGCTGCAGCCGTGAACCGGTGCCGATCGGCAGCTCGGAGGCCACCATGATCTTCAGCGATTCGATCGTTTCGTCCGGGACGGGCACCGGGCCCTGCCGGCT
>JBFYWS010000251.1:0-2670 GCA_041310935.1 Desulfobacteraceae bacterium
CTGTTTGATGCGGGCGGGGTCGTCGCCGGTCATCGAGAGCGCGATCTGGGCGCGGGTGGCGCCCTCCAGGAAATCCTTGCCGGCGAGGTCTTTCAAAAGCGGGTTGACCTGCAGCTTGTCGACGGTCAACTGCAAATCGGTGACGGGGCGTGCGCCCTTCACGTTCACCACGCTCTTGCCGGAGACCGTTCCCTGGTAGAGCTTCATGGCAAAGGGGTCCAGGGAGAGGATCCCGTCCCGGGCAGTGACCTGCAGATTCACGTCCTCCAGCTTGGCTTGGTTGACGCTGAGCTTGCCGATCTTGGCGGTTCCATTCAATACCAGGGTTCGCAGCGGCCCGTAGTCGGTCTGGCGCCTGGTCGCAGCGGGTTCGCCGTCCGCCGGCTGGCCGGCGGCGGACGGAGACTTTGGCGGCCGATAGCGGTCGAGGTCGATGTGATCGAGGGAGAGGTCGAAGGCCAGGCTGGGTTTGGAGAACTCCGTCGCGGTCGCGGCAAAGCTCAGCTTCGAGTCGTCCAGGCGCAGCACGGCCCCGGAAAGCGCCACGGCCTTGGCGTCGGCCTTGACGTCGGCTTTGAGCGCCAGGCGTTCAAGCGTTTTCGGATCGGCCGTGGGGGGCAGGGGTCGACCGATCTCGGCGAAGAACTTGCGCAGCGAGAATTCCGCCACCTCCAGCGTGACATTGACCCGGGGGGCCACCAGCAGGTTCTCGGCGCTACCCTTCAGCTGCAGGTTCATCTGGTTGAAAGCGCTGACCTTAAACTCAAAAGGCACCGCGCCTTGTCCGAGATTGGCCCCCACCGGCCCGAAACGCCCCTCGGCCGAGACGGGCTTCTGATGGATCAAGGCTGAAATGGCGATCCGGACCGGACGGTCCAGGGTCACATCTTTGAGCAGGATGTTCAATCCGGAGACGTCATGGCGCGATTCGGTCCCGTGATCGATCAGCACCACGCTCCCGTTTTGGAGGCTCAGCTCGCCAACGGCGAGCGATATGATAGGCAGCCCGGACATGGCACCGGGCGCGCTTTTCGGAGCCGCGGCCGGCGGCTTGGTTTCCGGGCCGCTGCCCCCGAAATCCCAGCTGACGCGACCATCCTTGTTCTTGACCATGAAAATGCGCGGCTCGTTGACGCTGAGACAATCCACCTGGACTTCCCGGAAGAGCAGCGGCAGTAATCGGATGCGAACCTCAACGGATTTCACCATCGCAAATTCTTTTTCAACGAACCCGGGGGTGTTTCCCAGCCGCACGTCGGAGAAAGAGACCCCCGCCCACGGGAACAGGGAAAGGCGCACGTCATCGCCCACGGACACCGGACGGCCGCTGGCCTCACTCAGGTATTTTTCCAGCGGCGCCTTGAACTGCTTCACGTCCACGAAAGCCGGAATGATCAGGAGGGCGGCGATCACCACCACCGCCAAACAGACGACCGCAAGCCCCGCCCATTTCAATGTGGCTTTCATGGCCGCAATATTAAGCACCGGTTCCCCGGGATTCAATGCAACTTTCGAAATATGGAACACTCGGACACGAAACTCCCCAGGCCTTGCCATACCCGCGGGATGTTACACGGGGGAGTCGTAAATTTCACGCAATGATTACAGATATATACAATATATTGGGGGTTGTGCGGTGTTGACATACAACAGGAAGGGGAGTAATATGAGAATTATTTTCGTAACCCGGTCGGTTCGCGCTGCGGCGCGGGCGTTCAGCCTGGATTGCTTCGAATGCGCTCAACTTTGCGTCGGGCGAATTCACCATTTTCGGGCACCGGAAAATTATTGAGTGCGAGGGGAGAGACGTCCTATGATGACGGTTGCGCGGTTGCACGAGTTGTTTGAATCCCACCCGGACAAGACCATGCTCGGGTTCGAGGGCCAATGCCACGACTGCGGTAAGGATGTGAACGTGGCGGTCGCACTCACCCCGGAGGGGTTTGCCATCAGTGGTGGGGCGGTCTACGAGCCCGAACCCGACAAGTTCCACAACAAATGCGACGACTGCCACCGCAAGAGCCCGCACCTATCCAACTACCGCAGGTGTGAAGTTTACAGCCGCGTGGTCGGATACCTGAGGCCGGTGGCGCAGTGGAACGAGGGCAAGCAGGCGGAATTCTCGCACCGCAAGGCGTATCGGGTGTGACAAAATTAAAAGGCCCAAGAAGTCGAGGGTAAACGAAACAGCATCGGGCCGCTCTTCACGTGGACCCTTGACCCCTCGGACCCTCGAACCCTTTGATATCTACTTTTTCCGCCCGGCCAGGGCGTTCTGGAGCTTTTCGGCCAGCGCGCCGAGGGAGCCCTTGGTCCCCGGGGTGAAGCTCTGCCACTCACTCTCGTCGTCCGTACTGGCCAGCGCGAGCGAGATCCGGCGCTTCGGCACGCTGATCTCCTCCACGGCCACCGTGAGCGTGTCCCCTTCCCGGGCCTTCTCCAGCGCGCCGGCGGCCGAAGACCGGCGGATGCTGCCCATGGGCAGAAGCCCGGTGATGCCAGGGGCCAGGCGCACGAAATAGCCGAACTTCTCTTTTTTCTCGATGACGCCCTCCACCCGCTTGCCCGCAGGGAAGCGTTCGAGGACCTCGGACCAGGGGTCGCCCTCGGCATCTCTCAGACTAAGGGATATACGCCGCTTTTCCGGCTCCACGACCTTGACCACCACCG
>JBFYWS010000474.1:0-3516 GCA_041310935.1 Desulfobacteraceae bacterium
GCCTGGGTTTTTCCGGCGCCGGCGGTGATCGTGCTGTTTCTGATCGTGGTGCTGCCGATCGCGTTCAACCTGTATCTCGCCTTCACCAAGTGGACCGTGGGGCTGGGGCAACCGCGCTTCATCGGTCTCGACAACTTCGTCGAGCTCTTCACCGATGAGCGCGTCTGGAACGGGGTCAAGGTGATGGTCTATTTCAGCGGCCTGAGCCTTGGCCTCGAGCTATCGCTGGGGCTTCTCATCGCGCTGTACTTCAACCGCGAATTCAGGGGCAGCGAGGCCGTCCAGGCCATCTACATCTTCCCGTTTGCCGCGACCCCGGTGGCCGTGGCCTTGATCTGGCGGGTCATGCTCAACCCCGAGATCGGGGTCTTGAACTACCTGCTGCGCAGCATCGGCCTGCCGGGCAGCCTGTGGGTGGCGAGCGAGCACACGGCGGTTCTTTCGCTGGTGATGGTGGATGTGTGGAAGTGGACCCCCATGATCACCCTCATCGTGTTGGCGGGGCTGAAGTCCCTGCCGCCGGACCCCTACGAGGCGGCCCGCATCGACGGGGCGAACGCCCTGCAGATTTTCTGGTACATCACCCTGCCCCTGATCCGGCCGGTGTTGATTGCCGCCCTGATGCTGCGCTCCCTGGACAACCTAAAGGAATTCGATATGATCTACACCATCACCCAGGGCGGGCCGGGCATCGCCTCCGAGACCCTTTACCTTTATTCCTATCAGGTCGGGTTCGGCTTTTTCAAAGCCGGCTACGGCTCGGCCCTCATGGTGGCGGTGTTTATGATCGTGCTGGTGTTCAACGTGGTCATGAACCGGCTGCGGCTCACCGCCCTGGACCGCTGACCGCATGGCGTGCGAGAGACGATGACGAAACGGGCAGCCATCAAGACCTTCCGATCAACGCTCTTCTATGCGGGTGCCGCAGCCCTGTGCGTCGGACCGCTGTTTGTCTTCGTTTGGATGATCATGACCGGCCTCAAGACCGGCGTGCAGAACATCACCTACCCGCCGGAGTTCATTTTCATGCCCACCCTGGAAAACTTTCAGGCGGTGTTCCAGCAGCACAATTTTTTCAAATACCTGATGAACAGCCTCATCATCGCCACCCTGGCCACGGGCCTTTCGCTGGTGCTGGGGCTGCCGGCGGCCTATTCCATTGCCAAGTACCGGCAGGGCAGGATCGGAATGATCATCCTGCTTGCCCGGATGACGCCGTTCGTGAGCTACCTGCTGCCCTGGTACATCATCTTCCGCTACCTGAAACTGATCGACACCTATACGGCGCTGACCCTGACCCACCTGATCATCACCCTGCCCATGGTGGCCTGGCTGATGGTCGCCTTTTTCGAAAGCGTGCCGGCCGAACTGGAAGACGCGGCCATGATCGACGGCTGCTCGCGCTTGAAAAGCTTTTTGATCATCGTGCTGCCCCTGGTCCGCAACGGCATCGCCACCTCGGCCATCATGGCCTTCATCTTCTCCTGGAACCAGTTCCTTTTCTCGCTGATCCTCTCCGGCCCGCAAACCAAGACCGTTCCGGTGGCCGTCTACAACTTCATCTCCTACGGCAAGATCGACTGGGCCGGCATCGGTGCGGCCGCGACCCTGATCGTGCTGCCGGTCTCGGTGTTTGCCTTCTTCGTGCGCAAAACCATCGTGCAGGGGCTCACGATGGGGGCGTTGAAGGATTAGCGACCGACTTCTACCGCGGCGGGGTAGGTCGCTAATCAGGTAGATAGACTGAAGGCTTTTGGGGAAAAACCATTGATCGACCTTCTTATAGAATCAAACGTAATCCGCGATGTTGCACTCGTGATCTTCGACAAGGACGGGACCCTGATCGAACTCTACCACTATTGGGCGCAGATGGTGGCGCTGCGTGCCCGGCTCATCTGCGAAGCACTCGGGCTGGGCCAGGAGCACGAGGCCGGCCTGCGGTGGGCGCTAGGGGTGGATGAAACGACAGGCCGCCTCAGGCCCGAAGGCCCGGTCGGCCTCAAGAAGCGCGAGGTTGTAATCAAAGCTGGTACGGATTATCTCGACGGGATCGGCCACCGAGACACGCTGCGGCTCTGCGAGCAGGCCTTCGAGCGCGCCGACGAGATCTCGAGCGGTGATTTAGGCCGATTCATCCGGCCGATCCGGGGTGCGGTGTCCCTGATGGCGGCACTTCATGATCGCGGCTGCCGCGTTGCGCTGGCAACGGTGGACGTCAGTAGGCGCGCACGGCTCGCCATGGAGTTCATGGGCGTAAGCGACACGCTCGATCTGCTCGTCGGCGGGGAAGAGGTGGCCCGCTCGAAACCCGATCCCGAGATGATCCATCTGATCCTCGACCGCCTGGGGGTCGATCGTTCGCAGGCCGTCATGGTCGGGGACGCCCTCAACGACGTACAGATGGGCGCAAACGCCGGCCTTACGGCATCCATCGGCGTGCTCACGGGCTTCGCCACGGCCGAACAGATGCGGACCCTCACCCCTTTCATTGCCCGGGATGTGTCGGAGATTGCGGTAGTGCTGTAACATGCCCTCATGACCACTTTTCGTTTCAGCAGGAAGACATAGATGCGAAATATCAGAGTGGGCATTCGGGATGCGAAGATCCATCTCGGTCGATACCTGAAGCTCGTTCAAAAAGGCAAAGAGGTGATATTAACCGATCACGGCAAGCCGGTAGGTAAGATCGTTCCGGTGACTCCCAAGGATCTCTCCCTGCAGGACCGCATAGCGCGTCTAGTGGCGCAGGAGGTGCTGGAGTCTCGCACCGGCGAGCCCATGCGCAGCTTGCCGCCGCCCCTGCCGATTCACAGCAACGGTGCACAGAGGCTGCTTCAGGAGGACCGCGATGGAGACCTGCGTTGAAAGCAACGTTTTGGAAGAGTTGCTGAAGCTGCTGAAGCTGGAGCAGATCGAGGAGAACATCTTTCGCGGCCAGAGCCAGGATCTCGGCTTCGGCAACGTCTACGGCGGACAGGTGCTGGGGCAGGCGCTGTCGGCCGCCTACCAGACCGTGCCGCCGGAGCGCCGGGCCCACAGCCTGCATGCCTATTTTCTCAGGTCCGGAGATGTCGATAAGCCGATCGTTTACAACGTCGATTGCATTCGGGACGGCAAGAGCTTCACCACCCGCCGGGTCGTGGCGGTACAGAAGGGCCGGGCGATTTTCAACATGGCCGCCTCGTTTCAAATCGACGAGCCGGGCTTTGATCACCAGGATCCGGCGCCTTCCGTGCCCGGACCCGAAGGTCTCGCTTCCGAGCTGGAACTGGCCAACCGGATCGCCGCCCAGATCCCTGTCCCTATCCGCGAGAAGTTTCTGTGCCGGCGACCGATCGAGGTCCGGCCGGTGAACCCCATGAACCCCTTTGCGCCGGAAAAGCGAGAGCCGGTGAGATACAACTGGGTCAAGGCCATCGACAAAATGCCGGATGATCCGGCCATCCACCAGTACCTGCTGGCCTATGCATCCGATTACGGCCTGGTGGTCACCTCGCTGTATCCCCACGGGCAAAG
>JBFYWS010000476.1:0-3682 GCA_041310935.1 Desulfobacteraceae bacterium
TGATCTTGGCATCGCGGTAAAAGCGCTCCACCTCGTACTCCGTCATATAGCCGTAGCCGCCCAGCAGTTGGATGGCCTCGTCGGCGACTTCCACCGCCGTACGCGCGGCGTACATCTTGGCCATGGAGGTGAGCTTCGGGTCGATGCGGCCCTGGTCATAGTTCCAGGCCGCCTTGTAGGTCATCAGGCGGGCCAGCTCGATCTTAGTGGCCATGTCGGCCAGCTTGTGCTGGGTCACCTGGAAGTCCGCGATCCGCTTGCCGAACTGCTGGCGCTCCTTCACGTAGGCGAGCGCCCGGTCGAACGCCCCCTGGGCGATCCCCAGGGCCTGAGCGGCGACGAGGATCCGGCTTTCGTCGAAGAACTCGAGCACCTGGTAGAAGCCCCGGCCCTCCTTGCCGATGAGGTTGGCGGCCGGCACCCGCACATCCTTGTAGTTGACTTCGGCAGTCGCCATCATGTGGATGCCCATTTTCTCACCGACGTCGGCGGTGGTGAGCCCCGGCCGGTCGGCCTCCACCAGGATCATGCTGATCCCGCGGTAGGAGGGGCTGCAGCCCACGTCGGTCTGGCACAGGGTGCAGTAGAAGCCGGCCAGGCCGCCGTTGGTGATGAAGGTCTTGGTGCCGTTGATGATCCACTCCTCGCCGTGGCGCACGGCCAGGGTGTCCAGCACCGTGATGTCGGAGCCATGGCCGGACTCGGTGAAGGCGCCGGCGGAAAGCATTTTGCCCTCGGCCACCGCCGGAAGGAATTTCTGCTTCAGCTCCTCGCTGCCGAAGCGCAGCACGCACTCGGCGGCAAAGCTCGCCAGGATCACGGCACTGCCGATGCCCGAATCCCGGGCGCAGAACTCTTCGGCGATCAGGATGTTTTCCATCACGCCCAACCCCTGGCCCGCATACGTCTCCGGATAGTGCACGCCGATGAAACCCAGCTTGGCGGCTTTCTGCCAGATCTTGCGCGGGAATTCGTGTTTCCGGTCGAGTTCGAGGGCAAGCTCCTTGTCGAATTCGCCTTTGGCAAACTCCCTGGCCGCTTTCTGGATATCTTTCTGCGATTTTTCGAGTTCAAAATCCATTGCTTCCCTCCCCCCGGTTGAGTTGTTGGACGAAACGCCATGCCCGATTCTCCTCTGCGATTAACATAAGGCCAAAACCAATTCAAGGAGTTTACCCGCCGCAGCCAATTTGCTTGACTGTTGGACCGACTTGGCTTAATGGGTTTAGCATTCCAGAGTAACCGCGGCACAGGCGCGCGGCGGTTTTCTGACCTGAAAGGACCGAACGAACCCATGGCGTTTTCGATTGCAATGGCCGGCAAGGGCGGCACCGGGAAGACCACCCTGGCCGGCCTGCTGGTCAACTATCTGCTGACACACGGAAAAACACCGATTCTGGCGGTGGATGCCGACTGCAACTCCAACCTGAACGAGGTGCTGGGGGTGCCCCTGGGAGATACCCTCGGAAATGCCCGCGAGGACATGCGCAAGGGCGACGTGCCGGACGGCATGACCAAGGATGTGTTCATGTCCATGAAGCTCGAGCAGTCGGTGGTTGAATCCGACGGCTTCGACCTCATTGTCATGGGCCGTCCGGAAGGCGCCGGCTGCTACTGCGCCGCGAACTCGCTCCTGACCGGTTTCCTGGAAAAACTGGTCAACAACTATCCATACATCGTCATGGACAACGAGGCCGGGATGGAGCACATCAGCCGGCTCACCACCAAGAATGTGAACGCCCTGTTGCTGGTGTCGGATTCGTCGCGGCGGGGGCTTCAGGCGGCCCTGCGGATCAACGAGTTGGCCCGGGAGCTCAAGATCGTGGTCGGCCGGAGTTACCTCATCATCAACCAGGTCAAGGAGCCGCCTTCCGCGGAAATACTCCAGATGATTCGGGACGCCGGGGTCGAGCTCGCCGGGACCGTGCCGGATGACCGCACGGTCTACGAATTCGACTACCAAGGCCGTCCGACCATCCAGATGCCGGTGAACAGCCCCTGCGTCAAGGCCGCGTTCGAGATCTTCGACAAGATCGTTCAGTGATCAGCGGCAGCGGGCGGAGCGGCAGCGCGCCATAGCGGCGCTCGGAGAACACGCCTTTCGAGAGGACGCACGCCGATGAAACGTACTGGTTTTCTCTACGATGACCGTTTCCTGCTCCACAAGACCGGCCCCTATCACCCCGAAGTTCCGGAACGGCTGACCGCCGTCTTCCAGGGCATCGAGGAAGGCGGGCTGCTGGACAAGCTCGTCCGCATCGCGGCCAGCCCCGCGGAGATGAAGTGGATCCACGCCGTCCACGCCGCCGACTACATCAAGCGTTTCGAGGCCACCTGCCGGGCCAACAAGCAGATGTTCGAATCCCCCGACAACCAGATGTGCGCCGACACCTACGAGGTCGCCTTGCTCGCCGTGGGCGGGATCCTGGAGACCGCCCGGCGGGTCATGGCGGGCGAGTTGGACAACGCCTTCTGCGCCGTCCGGCCGCCCGGCCACCACGCGGAAACCAACCAAGCGATGGGCTTCTGCTACTTCAACAACATCGCCGTCACGGCGCGCTACTTGCGTCAGGAATGGGGCCTTAACCGGGTCGGCATCGTGGACTTCGACGTCCATCACGGCAACGGCACCCAGCATATCTTTGAGGAAGACGCGGGCGTCTACTATTACTCCATCCATCAGCACCCCACCTTCGCATACCCGGGCACCGGGCGCGAATTCGAATATGGCCGGGGCGCCGGTTACGGGTTCACCAAAAACTCGCCGGTGCTGCCGGGGCAGGGGGACGAGGACTGGAAGCGGCTGATCGAGCGCGACCTGGTCCCGGCCTTTGAAGGGTTCAAACCCGAATTCATCCTCGTCTCCGCGGGCTTCGACGCCCACCGCGACGACGACATGTCGGACATCCAGCTCTCGACGGAATGCTATTCCTGGATCATGCAACAATTGGTCGGGATGGCCAACACCTATACCGGAGGCCGAATCATCTCCGTGCTCGAGGGGGGATATTCCCTGCGGCGGCTGCCGGAGCTGGCCCGCAATCACGTGGAGATCTTACTGAACGGCTGAATGGGTCAACATTTACCGAATTACCAGAGGGGGAATTATGTTTGTCAGCAGATCGATGACCCGCAAAGTCATCACCGTTAATCCGGAGACAACGATCTTCGAAGCCCAGGAGTTGATGGCCGCAAACCGGATCCGCCATCTGCCGGTGGTCGTCGCCGACAGCAAACTCGTCGGCATCGTCACCGACCGGGATCTCCGCAGCACCCTGCCCTACCGCTACTTCAAGGAAGGCATTAGCCCGGCGGAAACCGAAAGCCTGAAGAACCTCCGGGTCAAGGACATTATGACCCAAAAGGTCATCACCATTCCGCCGGCCTACACGATCCAGGATGCGCTCATGGTGATCCAGAATTCCAGGGTGGGCGCCCTGCCCGTGGTGGACGACGAGGGGCGGCTGCAGGGGATTATCTCCGTGCGCGACCTGCTGCGGGCCTTCATCAACGTGCTCGGCATCGGCCAGCCCGGTACCCTGCTCTGCATCCTGGTCGAGGAGAAGGTCGGGCAGCTCAAACGGATCGTCGACGCCATCACCGAGATGGGGGTCTCCTTCGGCAGTGTTCTGGTGGCACGCTACTGGGACGAAAACAAGCGCGCCGTGTTCCCGTACCTGCT
>JBFYWS010000492.1:0-4148 GCA_041310935.1 Desulfobacteraceae bacterium
CATCCTCGCGGTGCTCTTTCACGACATCCTGGAGGACGTGAAGTCCGTCGATTTCGAGGCCCAGGAGTGGAAGGAGATGGAACAACGGTTTTTCGATTTACTGGAGCACATGGCGCCGGAGGAGGAGTCGCAGCTCATCCAGCGCCTCACGTGCCTGACGCGCACCCCGGCGGAGTCCTACTACCAATACATCGGACGAATGCTCGAGTGCTCGTTGCGCTTTCCCGACGTGGTGGAGGCGAAACTCGCCGACCGGCTGGACAACACCCTGGACATGCGCGTCGACCTGGAGGATCCGCTCGTGGGGATCGACTCCTTCCAGAACATCTTCCAACTGCTCTTCGTCAACAACTACCCCGGCTACGTGCCCCGCTCCGAGCACCCGCCCAGCTCCGTCATGAACGGCGCCCGCCGTCTCTACCAGCTCTTTAAGAACGCCGTGCTCCTCTCCCTGATCCGGCAGCTGGCGCCCGCATCAGACCGCCGTGCCCGCAAGATCCTTTTCGATGCGATTGCGGAGGCGAGCCTGCGCGAGGCGCAGCGCACCCTGATGCACCTCGTCGGCTATCACCTCATGGATCACCACGCCCAGCGCAACCTGATCGTCGACGCCATGGACTACTGTTACAGCGGCCGGAGCGACCTCGTCACCAAACCCGACGGCTCACGGCTACTGGACGGGCTCTTCTCGACCTATTTCGCCCCGACCCGGAAGAAGGCCCTGGACCAGCAACTGGACAGCCTGTATCAGAACAAACCGCTGATGATCCAGGCCTGCATCGCTTTCATCGTGATTTTCCTGGGCTTTCTTAACGATTCGCACTATTTCATCCGCGGCATCAGCGCCGAGGGGATCAAGGCGCGTTGAACCGCGAAAGCGAGCTCATTCCCCGCCGCTGGCGGCGGGGTACGCGAGTGAATCATTAATAGACCTCATTCCTCACGGTCAAAGATTCCCTGCAGCTTGCTGCAGGGAATCTGCAATCCATTTCAGGGAGGCGGTCATGCACACCATGCCGGCGTTGGTCAAAGCCAAGCCCGAACCTGGGCTGTGGCTCGAGGAGGTGCCGGTGCCCGAGCCGGGCATCAACGATGTCCTCATCAAGATCCACAAGACGGCCATCTGCGGCACCGACGTGCACATCTACAACTGGGATGAGTGGGCGCAGCGAACCATCCCCGTGCCCATGCCCGTCGGCCACGAATTCGTGGGGCGGGTGGCTGCGGTCGGAAGCAACGTGCACGACTTCAAACCCGGCGATCTTGTCTCCGGCGAGGGGCACCTGGTCTGCGGCCGGTGTCGCAACTGCCTGGCGGGCCGCCGGCACCTGTGCCCGCACACGAGCGGGGTCGGCGTCAACCGGCCGGGCGCGTTTGCGGAGTATCTCTGCATCCCGGTCACCAATGTCTGGTACTGCGACCCCGCTATCCCGACCGACGTGCTGGCCTGCTTCGACCCGCTCGGCAACGCCACCCACACGGCGCTCTCCTCTGATGTGCTCGGCGAGGACGTGCTCATCACCGGCGCCGGTCCGATCGGTTGCATGGCGGCCGCCATTGTACGTCACGCCGGCGCGCGTCACGTGGTGGTGACCGATGTGAACCCCTTCCGGCTGGAGATCGCCAAAAAAATGGGCGCAACCATCGCGCTCGACGTGCGCCGGGGCTCCATCGCGGACACCCAGAAGCAGCTCGGGATGAAGGAGGGCTTCGACGTGGGGATGGAAATGTCCGGCAACCCCCAGGCGTTTCGAGACCTTCTGACCAGCATGTGTCACGGGGGCAAGATCGCGCTGCTCGGCATCCTGCCCCCGGCCACCGCCGTCGACTGGGACACCGTGATTTTCAACAGCCTGACCCTCAAGGGCATCTACGGCCGCGAGATGTACGAGACCTGGTACAAGATGACAGTCATGCTCCAAAGCGGCCTGGACATCACCCCCGTCATCACGCACCGCTTTCACTACAGCGAGTTCGAGAAAGGGTTCGAGGCGATGCGGTCGGGGGTCTCCGGGAAAGTCATCCTCACCTGGGAGGGTTGAAGCCATGTCACTCAATGCATTGGATACGGCATTAGATCTGGAGCTCGAGGCGCTCAGGGCCGAGGGCCGGGCCAAGCCGCCGGAGCGGGTTATTGTCGGCGTCATCGCGGCGGCCGGCGCCCGCGGGCCGCGCTACCGATTGAAAGGCTCCGAGCAGGAGTTCATCCGGATGAACTCCAACAGCTACCTGTCGCTGTCACTGCACCCGGAGCTGATCGCCGCCGCGGACGAGGCGACCCGGCAGTTCGGGGTGGGGCCCGGCGCGGTGCGCTTCATCGACGGGACGTTTGCGCCGCACGCGGCACTGGAGGAGCGGATCGCGCGCTTCGTGGGCAAACCCGCCGCCAAGATCTTCAACTCCGCCTACACGGCCAACTGCGGCCTGGCGCTCGCCATCTCCAGTGCGACGACCTACTGGATCGGCGACCAGCTGAACCACAACAGCATCATCCGGGCCATGCGCATCGCCGGCGTGCCCTCCGCCAACAAGGCCATCTACCCCCACAACGACATGGCGGCTCTCGCCCGGTGCCTCGCGGCGGTCCCCGCGGACATGGAACGGGTGGTGGTCATTTTCGACGGAATCTTCAGCATGCGGGGGGACTGCGCGCCGGTCGATCAGATCGTGGCCATCGCGGGCCCCTGCGGGGGCAGATTCAAAGAAGGAGTTGTCACCGTGATGGACGATTCCCACGGCATCGGCGCCTTCGGACCGCGCGGCCGCGGCACGGCCGACCACACGGGAGCACTGCCGGACATCGTCATCGGCACCTTCGGCAAGGCCTTCGGCGTCAACGGGGGCTTCATCGCGGCCAGCCCGATGGTGATCGAGGCGGTCCGCCAGAAGGCGGACACGTACATCTACACCAACCCCCTGAGTGTCGCCGACTGTGCGGCGGCGCTGCGGGCGGTCGATCTGTGCGACGGCCCGGAAGGCCGATTGCGCCTGGACCACGTGCGGGCCATGGTGGGGCGCTTTCGTCGCGGGATCGAAACGCTGGGGTGGCCATCCATCCCCGGCCCGCACCCGATCGTCCCCCTGCTCGTGCGCGCGACACCCCGCACCCATGCCCTGGTGCAACATCTGTACACCGCGGGCGTGCTGGCGGTCGGCCTGACCTATCCCGTGGTCCCCCGGGGGGATGAAACCATCCGCTTTCAGATCAACGCGGCCCACACCGAGGCGGACATCGACCACGTGCTGAAGGCGCTCGCCACGTTCACCGGGTAGCGAGAGGTTTTCGATATACGTCCATCTCTCTTCCGAACCTTTGAACCGTGAACCTTCTCAACCTGAGCATTACCTCGCCTTTCACGGGTTCGCGGGGGTAAGGTGCATGATCGACGAGCACTGGGACTGACCCGCCGCCGTCAGGCGGATGCGGGTGCCGGCGAGCGCTTGGTTCACCGCCGCCAGGGCTTTTTCGGGGGTGTTGTTGGTCGCGCTGAGATGGGCGAGAATCACCTGTTCGAGGCCCGGGTGCGCGATCTCGGCGAGCAGTTGTCCGGATTCCGAATTCGAGAGATGGCCGGTGCGGCCGCGGATGCGCTGCTTTAAAAACCATGGGTAGGGGCCGTCCATCAGCATGTCCGGGTCGTGGTTGGCCTCCAGCACCAGCAGGCGGCAGCCGCGCAAGTGCTCCCGTACCACGGCGGTGACATGGCCCAGGTCGGTGGCGATGCCGATCCGGCTCCCGTTGACGCCGATCGTGAAGCCGGCCGGATCCTGGGCGTCGTGCGAGATGGAGAAGGGGTGAACCGTCAGGGTGCCGACCCGGAACGGGCGGCCGCAGTCGAAGGTGCGGGTTTCGGGCAGTTCCCGGAGTGCGGCGGCGGCGTGCAGCGTGCCGGGCGTCAGGTAAACCGGCAGCCGGTAGCGGCGGCAGAACCGCTCCACGCCGTGCACATGGTCGCCGTGTTCGTGGGTGACCAGGATGGCGCTCAGGGCCGCGGGGTTCAGCCCCCGGCTGTCCAGACGCCGGCCGATCTCCCGCGCCGACAGCCCCGCGTCGACCAGGAGCGAGGTGACGCCGTCGGAGACGTAGATCGCATTGCCCTTGCTGCCGCTCGCCAGAACACAGACGGAAAGCGTCCCTCCACTGGTCT
>JBFYWS010000574.1:0-2750 GCA_041310935.1 Desulfobacteraceae bacterium
CGACCAGATCCCGCTGCAGGAGATGTCGGTCTCGATGACCATGAACGGCGCCGTCCTCCCGATCCTGGCCGGGTACATCGTCGCGGCCGAGGAGCAGGGGGTCAGCCAGAACCAGCTCACCGGGACCATCCAGAACGACATCCTGAAGGAGTATCTCACCCGCAACACCTACATCTACCCGCCCGAGCCCTCCATGCGGGTCGTCTCGGACATCATCGCCTACTGCTCGCAGCACATGCCCAAGTTCAACACCATCAGCATCAGCGGCTACCACATGATGGAAGCCGGCGCCAACTCGGTGCTGCAGTGCGCCTTCACCCTGGCCGACGGGGTCGAGTACGTGCGGGCGGCCCTCAAGGCCGGGCTCGGCATCGACCAGTTCGCACCAAGGCTTTCCTTCTTCTTCGGCATCGGCATGAATTTCTTCATGGACATCGCCATGCTGCGGGCGGCTCGTTTTCTGTGGCACAAACTCATGGGCCAGTTCAATCCCAAGGACCCGCAGTCCGCCATGCTGCGCACCCACTGCCAGACCTCGGGCTGGAGCCTGGCGGCCCAGGACCCTTACAACAACATCATCCGTACGACCCTGGAGTGCCTTTCGGCGGTGCTGGGCGGCACCCAGTCCCTGCACACCAACTCCTTCGACGAAGCCGTCGGGTTGCCCACGGACGCCTCCGCGCGCATCGCCCGCAACACCCAGCTCATCATCCAGGAGGAGTCCCAGGTCTGCCGTGCGGTGGACCCCCTGGCCGGATCCTACTTCGTGGAGGCCCTGACCGACGGGATCATCCGGGAATCCATGAAGATCATCCAGGAGGTGGAGGAACTCGGCGGTATGGCCAAAGCCATCGAGACCGGCATGCCCAAGCTGCGGATCGAAGAGGCCGCCGCCCGCCGCCAGGCCCGGATCGACCAGGGGCTGGATGTGATCGTCGGGGTGAACAAGTACCAGACCACGGAGGACGTCAGCCTGGACATCCTGGAAGTGGCGGCGAGTGTCCGCGACGAGCAGGTCGCCCGGCTTAAGGCGATCAAGGCTGCGCGCGACAACGCCGCCGTGAAGCAGGCCCTGGAGGCGCTCACCCGGGGCGCGGAGGGCGGCGCCAACCTGCTCGAACTCGTCATCCCGGCCATGCGCCAGCGGGCGACCGTCGGGGAGGTTTCGGACGCGATGGAGAAGGCCTTCGGCCGCTACGTGGCCACCACCCAGTGCATCTCCGGCATCTATTCGGCCGAGTTCGGGGACAGTGAGATCATCTCGTCCATCCGCAAGCGGACCGACCAGTTCAAGGAGCGCGAAGGCCGGCGGCCGCGGATCCTGGTGGCAAAGATGGGTCAGGACGGCCACGACCGGGGGATGAAGGTCATCGCCACCGGGTTTGCCGACCTGGGGTTCGATGTGGATATCGGACCGATGTTCCAGACGCCGGACGAGGCGGCCCGCATGGCCGTGGAAAACGATGTGCACGTCGTCGGCGTCTCCTCCCTGGCGGCGGGTCACAAGACGCTCGTCCCGGAGCTCTCCAAGGCCCTGCGGCAGGAAGGCGGCGATGACATCCTGGTGGTCGTGGGCGGGATCATCCCGGCCAAGGACTACGACATGCTCCGCGCGGCCGGCGCGGCTTGCGTCTTCGGCCCGGGGACACCTGTGACCGAATCGGCCAACCAGGTGCTCAACGCGCTGGAGAGAAAGCGATAGCCGGTCGGCCCGTCGCCCGTCAGCCAGTCGGGGGAAAAGATATCCACCGGCGACCGGCTGACGCGCCGACAGGCCGACGGATACCTATCCGTATGATGAAACCACCCGACCCTCAAACGTACATCGCCGGGGTGCTCGCCGGCGATCGGCGGATGCTCTCCAAGACCATCACGCTGATCGAGAGCGCGCTTTCCGCCCACCAGGCGGCGGCGCGGGCGATCCTTGCAGCCCTGCTGCCGAAGACCGGCAACGCCGTGCGCCTGGGCATCACCGGTGTCCCGGGCGTGGGCAAGAGCACCTTCATCGAAAGCTTCGGCATGATGCTCGTCGGCCAAGGGCACCGGGTGGCGGTGCTCGCCGTCGACCCCAGCAGCGCCCGCAGCGGCGGCAGCGTCATGGCCGACAAGACCCGCATGGAGCGGCTCTCCACCCAGCCGCACTCCTTCATCCGGCCCTCGCCATCGAGCGGCACACTGGGCGGGGTGGCCCGCAAAACGCGCGAAACCATGCTGGCGTGCGAGGCAGCGGGCTATGACGTCATCATCGTGGAGACGGTGGGGGTGGGGCAGTCGGAAACCACGGTGGCCTCTATGGTGGATTTTTTCCTGGTGCTCATGCTGGCCGGTGCCGGCGACGACCTCCAGGGTATGAAGCGGGGCATCCTGGAACTCGCCGACGCCCTGGCCATCAACAAGGCCGACGGCGAGAATGTCGCCCGGGCCCGGAAGGCGGCCAAGATCTACGAAATGGCCCTGCACCTGCTGCAGCCGCCTTCGCCCGGGTGGACGCCGCCGGTGCTCACCTGCAGCGCCGTGGAGCTGACCGGCATCGAGGCGATCTGGAATGCCGTGCTCCAGCACCGGGAAAAGCTCTCCGGCTCCGGCGAGCTCACCGCAAAGCGCAAGGGTCAGGCGGTCGCCTGGATGTGGTCTCTCATCGATGAAGGCCTTACGGAGCGCTTCTCCCGCCACCCGGACGTTAAAAAACAGCTCCCGCGCATCACCCGCGAGGTGGAGCGGGGCACCCTTGCGCCGACCACCGCGGCCGA
>JBFYWS010000590.1:0-8287 GCA_041310935.1 Desulfobacteraceae bacterium
TCACGTCCTGGACCTGGACCCCGCCATGGTCGCCCTGGCCCGGCGCCGCCTGACCCGCAAAAGCGCGACCGGTGTCCACCTCTGCGTGGCCGATGCCGTCCGCCTGCCTTACAGCGCGGCGTGCTTCGACGCCGTTTTCGGGTTCGGCTTTCTGCACCACGTCCCCGACTGGCAGACGGCCGTCACGGAAATCAGCCGGGTGCTCAAACCCGGCGGCCGCTACTACCTGCTGGAACTCTATCCGCCGGTCTACGCTAACCCCCTGGTGCGCCGGCTGCTCGTGCATCCGACCGAAAACCGCTTCGACAGCCGTGCCCTGCACGCCGCCCTAAAGGCAAACGCCCTGGTCTGCCGTCAGCGCCTGGAACTCCGGCCAGCAGGCCTGCTGGCCTGCGCGGTCAAGGACTGAACCGGCGCGCGCTTTTTTATGCGCAGACAGGCCGGCCGCCTCAGTCGGCCGCGATGGAAAAAGTCGGTTCCGCTGCGAGCGGGTTCTCGCCCTGATGCGCACAACATCGCCTATGGCCACATAATTTAGGCTAAATTTACCACAACGGGGTTGCCACAGCAATCCTGGAGATTCGATCCGGCAGGTCCGAAAAGGGAGGCAGGACCCTTTAACTTACCCCCGCCCTGTTTGACGGCCATCAATGCCGGGATGGTCCTTTAAAAGCGCCATAGACCAATTAACCCGATGGCTGTGTTCGCCTGATGTTGAGGGGCTTCACCATATTGGATTGCCTTCTTCATTGACACCCTATCACCCACCTGGCATACTCGGCCCCACAAAAAACACGTTCCTGACCATGCGCTCGGCCTGCAGGTCCGCCATGAACCACTCGCTGCCCGCGACCATATAATCGTAGCCGTCTGGATGTAGCTGCCGTGGAGGGTGGGAACGTAGGATCGCCGGTGCGCCTCCGGTGGAGTGGCCATGACGGGCGAACCTATCAACCGATTCCCGGTCAAGCCCTGGCCCGCGGTCCAAGCGCCGCGCGCATCGGAGACCACCGTGACCCAGCGATCCGCCCGGCGGCGCACCGCCGCCGCCCTCATCGTGGTCATCGCCCTGCTCATGCCGATGGCCGCCATGCCGGCCGTGTCCGCCAAGGAGCCCCCGTCGGCCGCCCCCACACCGATACCCATCTTCCCAGCACCGTCCTTCACGGTCGGGGTCACCGAGGACATCGACTCGATGAACCCGTTCACGGGCATCGTCTCGACGGCCCATGAGATGTACCAGCTCATGTACCCGACGCTCACGTCGAGCGCGACTGACGACTTCTCGGCGGTCCCGGGCCTGGCCGAGTCGTGGCAGGAGTCCGACGACAAGACCACGTGGACTTACAAGATCCGCCCCGGCCTGACCTGGAGCGACGGGAAGCCGCTGACCGCCCGGGACGCCGCCTACACGTTCAAGCGGATCATCGAGGGCGACTACGAGCAGACCAACTACGGCAGCTATGTCGCCAACATAACCAAGGCGGAGGCCCCCGACGACGGCACACTGGTGCTCTCCGTTAAGCGGCCCACCCCGGTCATGCTGCGCCTGGCCGTCTACGTTCTGCCCGAGCACGTCTGGAGCGAGATCGACGGCAAGGAGGTGCGCTCCTACGCCAACGAGCCGACCGCCGACCAGCCGGTCGTCGGTGCCGGGCCGTACGTGCTTGTCGAACGCCGGAAGGGCCAGTTCATCCGGTTCCAAGCCAACCCCAACTACTACCTCGGCAAGCCGAACATCGACGAGCTGACGTTCCGCGTTTACACCAACGCCGATGCCGTGGCCCAGGCCCTGCGCAAGGGTGAGATCGACTTCGCCGACGACATGCAGGCCAACGTGTTTAACGCTGTGAAGGGGGAATCCGGCATCACCGGGGTCAACGCCGCCTATTACGGCTTCAACCAGATCGGCTTCAACGTCGGCGCCGCACTGACCGATGGCACCCCAATCGGCGACGGCCATCCGGCGCTTAAGGACCCGCGGGTGCGCCAGGCCCTCAACCACGCGATCAACCGCGAGGCGCTGGTCCGCATCGTGCTGGCCGGCTACGGCTCCCCGGGCAGCACGATCATCCCGCCCCTCTACGCCAACCTGCACCTGCAGCCGGCCACCCTGTTCGATTACGACCCGGAGCGCGCAGGGCAGCTCCTCGACGAGGCCGGATACCCCTTGGGCGCCGATGGCAAGCGGATGAACAAGAACGGAAAGCCGCTGAGCTTCCGGCTGCTGGGCCGCCAGGAGTCGCCGCAGTCCCGGCAGACCGTACAGTTCGTTGCCGGTTGGTTCGAGGACCTCGGCCTGACGATCGACACCAAAATCGTCTCGGAAGACACCCTGATCGAGCTCAATGGCGAAGGCCGGTTCGACATCTTCGAGTGGGGCTGGGTCGTCGAGCCTGACCCCGACTACCAACTATCGACCTTCACGTGCGCCCAGCGCTCGTCGCAGAAGGACGGCACGATCTACGCGGGGCTCTCAGACTCGCACTTCTGCAACGAGGAGTACGACCAGCTCTACGCCGCTCAAGCGGTCGAGACCGACGTGGCCAAGCGGGCCGCGATCGTCAGGGCAATGCAGCAGATCGTTTATGACCAGGCGCCCTACGCGGTCACCTTCTACTACGACAAACTGCAGGCCTACCGCTCCGACCGATTCACCGACTTCACCCAGCAACCCAAGGACGCCGGCCCCCTGCTGTTTCAGTTTGGCACCTGGTCCTACCAGTCGATCACCCCGGTGGGAGCCGCGGGTACGGGTGGCGAATCGGGCACGAACGGGGCGTCGGACGCGGACGGTGACGGTGGGCCCAACCTGGCCCTGATGGGGGGGCTGGCCGCGCTGGTCGTCGCTGGGATAGGCGTCGCGGTGGTGATCGGCCGGCGCCGGTCGGCCGGCGAGGACACCGAGTAGGGATGGGACCGGGTACGCGTTACGCCCTGCGCTCGATCGCGTCCGGACTCGGAACGCTGCTGTTTGTGGTGGTGTTCAACTTCTTCCTGTTCCGGTTGCTGCCCGGAGACCCGATCGGGCTCTATACCCGCGGCCGCAACGTGCCCCCGGAGCAGATCGCCGCCCTGCGCGCCGAGCTCTACAAACCCATCGCCGAGCAGTTCCTCACCTACCTGGCCAATCCGCTCGCGACCACGATCAACTCCGCGCGCTACAACCGGCCGGTCTGGGAGCTGATCTGCGAGCGGATCGGGGCCACCCTGCTGCTGGTCGGAACCGCGACCGTGCTGGCCGCGGTGATCGGCACCTGGATCGGCATCCGGGCTGCCTGGAAGCGCGGCCAGCGGTTCGACAAGGTGTCCACCGCCGTCACCCTGACGCTTTACGCGATGCCGGAGTTCTGGCTCGGGATGCTCCTGCTCATCACTTTCGGCGTGGGCATCGGTGTACTCCCGGGCATGTTCCCGATCGGCGGGATCCGCACCCCCGGGGTGGACGCGAGCAGCCTCGCGGGTTGGCTGGACATCGTCTGGCACATGGTCCTGCCGGTGACTACCCTGATGTTCACCTACCTGGCCGAGTACGCCCTTGTGATGCGCGCCTCACTGATCGACCAGATGGGCCAGGACTACCTGACCGTGGCCCGCGCAAAGGGCCTGCTGGACCGAACTGTCCGCCGGCGCCACGCCGTGCCGAACGCGATCCTGCCGACGATCACGCTGATCTTTCTCAACCTGGGTTTCGTCGTTTCCGGGGCCATCACGGTCGAGACGGTGTTCTCGTGGCCGGGCCTGGGGCTGCTGTCCTACGAGGCCCTGCGCGGGCCGGACATCGCCCTGCTGCAGGCGATCTTCCTGCTGTTCTCCTTCGGCGTGATCGTGGCCAACATCATCGCCGATCTGCTTTACGCGGTCCTCGACCCGCGGGTGCGCTCCTGATGGGGATGCGTGGCCCGCTGCCCGGGCCCATCGCCGACGATCCGGGGCTTGCCCTCGCAACGGACGAGATCGTCATGGTGGGTCCGGCGCCGTCGATCCGGTCGATGGCGCGGGCGCGACGGAGGGCCATCCGGCGACGGGTGTGGCAGGAGTTCCGGCACAGCCGCAGCGGCATGGTCGGGATGGTGGCCCTGATCCTGTTCGGCGCGGTCGCCATCCTGGCACCCGTGCTGTTCCCGGAGGACACGCTCGCTGTCACCAAGGCGACAGGCGGGCTCATGAGCCCGCCGAGCCCGGGATACCCGCTGGGCACCGACGAGAGCGGCCGCTCGATCCTGGCGCTCATCGTGTGGGGTGCGCGGGCAAGCCTCGTTGTGGGCCTTGCCGCGACCATGATGTCGATGGTGATCGGCACCGTGGTCGGGGTCATGGCCGGGCACTTCACCGGATGGGCCGGTGTCGTGCTGAACCGGTTCCTCGACTGGTTCCTGGTGATCCCGTTCATACCCCTGGCGATCGTGCTGGCCACGGTGCTGGGCGCCTCGCTGCTGAACATCATCATCGTCATCGGCGTGACCTCGTGGCCAGGCACGGCGCGTTTAGTCCGCGCCCAGACCCTGTCGGTCAGTGCCCGGCCCTACCTCGAGCGGGCCCGCGCCCTGGGCGGCGGCGACCTGCACCAGATGACCCGGCACGTGCTGCCCAACGTGATGCCGATAGTCCTGGCCAACACCACGCTGATGGTGGCCCTGGCGATCCTCTCCGAGACGACCCTGAGCTTCCTGGGCCTTGGCGACCCGCTGCGGCCGTCGTGGGGAGCCATCCTCGACGGTGCGTTCACCAACGGGGCCATGACGGTCGGGGCCTGGTGGTACGTGCTGCCGCCCGGGCTGTGCGTGGTCGCGGTCGTGCTGGCGTTCACGTTGATCGGTCGAGCGCTGGAGGCCATCGTGGACCCGCGGCAGCAGGAGGTGCGGTGATGGGCGCCCCGCCCGCCCTGGAGTTCCGCGACGTCCACATCACCTACCGCATGCGCGCGGGTGACATCCCGGCCGTGCGCGGGGTGAGCCTGTCGCTGCCCGCCGGCTCGTCCCTGGGGATCGCCGGAGAGAGCGGCAGCGGCAAGTCCACGCTGATCTTCGCCGTGCTGCGCCTGCAGCCGAAGTCCGCACGGGTAACCGGGAAGGTCCTCGTCGACGGCGAGGACGTGATGGCGATGTCATTCAATCGATTGCGGGCGCTGCGCTGGGCCGGCGCGAGCATCGTGTTCCAGGGCGCGCTGCACGGCTTGAACCCGATCCAGCGGGTCGGCGCCCAGATTGCGGAACCGATCTCCGTGCACGAACCCAAGCTCGGCCGTACCGAGGTGGGCCGCCGCGTGGGCGAGCTGCTCGAGCAGGTGGGCCTGGCCGTCGCGCGGGGGCGGGCGTACCCGCACCAACTATCCGGCGGGCAGCGGCAGCGGGTCATGATCGCGATGGCGCTGGCCTGCCGCCCGCGGATCGTCGTGGCCGACGAGCCGACCACGGCCCTGGACCTGATGGTCCAGGCCCAGGTGCTCACCGTGCTGACCGATCTGGTCGACCAGCTGGGCCTGACGCTAGTGCTGATCTCCCACGATCTGCCGGTGCTGGCCAACACCTGCCGTCAGGCCGCGGTCATGTATGCCGGCCGGGTCGTGGAGACCGGGCCGTCCGCCGAGGTCTTCGAGCGTGCCGCCCATCCGTACTCCCGGGCGCTGGCAGCCGCTTTCCCCCGCATCGGGGACCCACGCTTCCGCTACGCGCCGGCGGGCCTGCCGGGCGACCCGCCGTTTCCCGCAGATGTGGTCCAGGGATGCCCGTTCGCACCGCGCTGCCCCGTCGCCCGGCCCGACTGCGTGACCCGGGATATCTCGCTGGAGCAGATTGCGCCTGGCCGGCTGGTTGCGTGCCGCTACCCGCTGGTCGGGTCGGCCGAACCCCGCCCCCACGCCGCACCGGCCGCAGCATCCACCGGAGAAGGCGCGTGACCACGCCCGCGCTCGCGGCCCGCGGTCTCGAGGTCACCTTCCCCGTCGGTTGGGGATCGCCCGCTCGAGCCGTCGACGGCGTGGACCTGTCGATCCTCCCCGGGCAGATCGTGGCCTTGGTCGGCGAGTCCGGGTGCGGCAAATCCACGCTGGCCCGCACGTTGCTCGGCCTGCAGCAACCCAACGCCGGACAGGTGCTTGTGGGCGGGGAGCCGCTGCCGACCTCGCGGTCCGCGCTGAAGGCCTACCGCCGGCGGGCGCAGATGGTGCTCCAAGACCCGATGGGCGCGCTAAACCCCCGGCTGACCGTCTACGAGTCCGTGGCAGAGGGCCTGCGGATCCATCGCGTCGATGGGGAGGCGGAACGGGTTCTCGGAGCGCTGGCCCGGGTCGGCCTGCGCCCACCGCAGCGATTCCTCGGGCGCTACCCGCGCCAGCTGTCCGGCGGGCAGCGCCAGCGGGTCGCGATCGCCGGAGCCCTGGTTCTGGAGCCGCACGTGCTGATCGCTGACGAGCCTGTCTCCAGCCTGGACGCTTCGGTGAGCGGGGAGATCCTCGCGCTGCTGCTACGCCTGCGCGAGCAACTGGGGCTGTCCATCCTGGTAATTACCCACAACCTCGGCCTGGCGTGGAACATCGCCGACCGGATCGCCGTGATGTACCTGGGCCGGATCATCGAGGAGGGCCCCACCGAGCAGGTGCTGGCCGATCCCAAACACCCATACACCCGGGCACTGCTCTCGGTGGTGCCGAAGATCGACCGGGTGAAGCCAATCGTGCTCGCCGGCGAGCCACCGGACCCAACGCGGGTGCCGGCGGGCTGCCGGTTCCATCCGCGTTGCCCGTTGCTGCGGTCCGGGTTGGCGGGCGCCGTCGCTGCGCGGTGCCGCCAGGTAGCGCTGCCGGTGCTGCCCGTGCAGGCCGCGCACGCCGCGGCCTGCCACGCGCTGGGATGAGACTCCGGCCCCGCACCCGCCCCGAGCCGTCGGAGCCGAAGAAGGAATGTGGGTAGAGGGGATCCTTTACTTTTGAAGTTGCTCCCCCAAAAGCCGTCTCATCCCGGCATTTAACTACCTGAAGTTTAAAAAGGAAGGGCGTCCCTATTACTACATATCCATAACAACGCCCATGAGCTCCCATTAGCCGGCGGGCGGCTGAAGCTAAAGCGTTGGGTTTCAGTTGAATCGCAGGTAATCAATAATGGTAACGCAGTTGAGCTATTTGGGCAGCATCATCAGTTATTTTGTAAACGATTCGATGTGCATCATTTATACGGCGGGACCAATATCCGGAGAGTGCGTGTTTCAGAGGTTCGGGCTTGCCGATTCCTTCAAAGGGGCTGCGCTTAATCTCATTTATTAGCGTATTAATACGCCGAAGGATTTTTTTATCGGTCTTTTGCCAATAAAGGTAATCCTCCCAGGCATGATCCGAAAAGATTAATTTCAATCAATAAGATCCCTTTCAGTGCCTTTTTCATCCTCAAGTTGAGCGATGGATTCAATCAAACGCCTGGTATTTTTCGGGGACCGCAAAAGGTAGGCTGTTTCCTCGAGTGCTGTATAGTCTTCAAGGGACATGATAACCACAGAATCGTTGGTTTTTCGCGTTATGATTACCGGAGAATGATCCTCGCAGACCTGTTCCATGGTTTTGGCAAGATTTTGCCGGGCCGCTGTGTATGTAATGGCTTTCATGCGTTACCTCCTTGTACATGTACATTGTTTTGTACAACATGAATAGTGTGTTGTCAATACGAAAGCGGCAACTCAACCTCAGTTTTCACCACCGGATATCAGTGCTAAGGGACGCCCTTCGCATTTACACATTTACAAATCGTTGCTGATTTTGCTACTAGCGGCGCATGCCAAGGCAAGCCCGGATAGATGCACCTGGGGCGCTGCACCGCATCATCGCGCGGGGAATCGAGCGTCGTGTGATCTTTTAGGACGGACAACGAGGACCGTGATGATTTCTTGCGGCGGCTGGGGGAGATCGTCTCTCAAAGCAAAACCCGTTGTTGTTATTGGGCTGTGACGGAGCTGGGCATGTCGCTGATCGATCAGTTCGGCCGGCTTGGGATTGCCGTGTCAACCGTTAGCGGTGCGCTCCAAGAGGTGCGCACTTCGCGGAGCGCAAAAAGCTTAGATTCACCGAGATCTTAAATGTAAAAAAATGAAGGGCGTCCCCAACTACCCCCGCCTCAGTCACGTTCGATGGGAAAGGTCAGTTCCGCCCCGAACCAGCCGATCACGCACACCATCAGAAACATCAGCAGCACCAGCAGCAGGTAAAGATACCCCGCGCCGCTCACCGGGGTGATGACCGCGGGATCGACCATGCGCCAGATGAAGAGGATGCCCATCAGGGTTAGAAGGCTCAGCGAGA
>JBFYWS010000591.1:0-3427 GCA_041310935.1 Desulfobacteraceae bacterium
TCACGTCCTGGACCTGGACCCCGCCATGGTCGCCCTGGCCCGGCGCCGCCTGACCCGCAAAAGCGCGACCGGTGTCCACCTCTGCGTGGCCGATGCCGTCCGCCTGCCTTACAGCGCGGCGCGCTTCGATGCCGTTTTCGGGTTCGGCTTTCTGCACCACGTCCCCGACTGGCAGGCGGCCGTCACGGAAATCAGCCGGGTGCTCAAACCCGGCGGCCGCTACTACCTGCTGGAACTCTACCCGCCGGTCTACGCCAACCCCCTGGTGCGCCGGCTGCTCGTACATCCGACCGAAAACCGCTTCGACAGCCGTGCCCTGCACGCCGCCCTAAAGGCAAACGCCCTGGTCGGCCGTCAGCGCCTGGAACTCCGGCCAGCAGGCCTGCTGGCCTGCGCGGTCAAAGCCTGAAGCGGCGCACGTTTTTTTGCCGCAAGCAAGCGGCCGGCCTCCAGCCCATCCCGAATCTGCATCCGCCTTTCTATCGCCAAGTTTTCCCGGCGTCTCATTGTTGTCGTTCTGCCGAAGCCCCTCGCCGCTCCAAGGCGCGCCGCGTCTCCTCCAGCTCGGCGGCGATCAGCTCCTCGTCGGGGAGGACCGTGCGATACTCGGCCGCGAGCACCTTGTTCGGCAGGTTGTCGAGCGCGTAGCGGGCCAGGGCTGCGTTCTTCTGGGCGCAGAGAATCAGGCCGACCGGGGGGTTCTCGTCCGGCCGCGTCCAGTGCTCGGCCGCGTAGTTGAGGTACACGTGCATCTGTCCGGCATCCGCGTGAGTGAAGCGGCCGAGCTTGAGGTCGATGAGCACGAGGCAGCGCAGGCGCCGGTGGAAGAAGACTAGGTCGACGCGGAACCAGTCGTCGCCGATGCGCAGGCGACGCTGGCGTCCGATGAAGCAGAAGTCTCCGCCGAGTTCCAGAAGGAAAGCCTCCAGGTGGCGGATGAGGGTCTCCTCGAGCTCGAACTCCGAGTACTCGTCCTTGAGGCCCAAAAACTCCAGGACGTAAGGGTCCTTGATCTCCTGCTCGGGGGAAACCGCATCTTCGGTCCGGGGCACAGCGCCCTTTTTCAACATCGCGGCCTTGTTCCTGGACAACGCCGTCCGCTCGTAAAACTGAGCGCCTATCTGCCGGTCGAGCTGGCGCACCGACCAGCCGCCGCGCAGGGCCTCGGTCTCGTAGAACGCTCGGACTTGCTCGTTCTTGACCGCGAGGAGGCGAACATAGGCCGACCAAGGAAGGGGAAACCGCGTGGCAAGCTCGGAAAGTGGCGATACGGCAGATACCGTCTGTAGAATCGGCTCGCTTTGGGAAACACGCGACAATGTCGCGTATTTTTCGGTGTCCTGCGCCGGCGGCGATTTACGCGACAGCGTCGCCTGAATCTCCTCGGCTCGATAAGCGAGGTAGAAGAGCCGGAACCGCTGCAGGTTGTCCACGCCAAACCCGCGCCCGAAGCGGGCGGACAGGTCGGCAGCCAGCTTCTTGAGCAGGGCTTGACCGTACTGCGCCCGCGCCTTGCCCTGCTGCTCGTACTCGACGATCCGCCGGCCGATCTCCCAGTAGGTCGCGGTCATGATGGCGTTGACGGCGCGGGCCGAGTTCCGGCGGGCGACATCCAGAACATCAGCGATCCCGCCGACGAGGTCGACGTATCCATCGGAGCTGTCCGATGGCGCCATCCGGTCCGCCTTTGCCAGATTCTCCGGCGGCTTGCGACCGCGATTCGTCATGTCTTGATCTCCTGGAGCAGCTTCTGCAGGCCCGCTGCGGTCTCCACGCCGCCCTGCAGACCAACGATTTGGCGTGCCGGCTGCGCCTGGAAACCCGCTTCGCCGGTTTGCTCGCCTGCACCGTCAAAGGCTGAATTGGCTCGCGTTTTTTTGCCGCAAGCGGTTGGCCTGCCTCAGTCGGGTGCGATGGGAAAGGTCAGCTCCGCCCCGAACCAGCCGTTTAGAACCAGCAATTTTCGGCGGCCGAGCTTGTCGGCGATGTAACCGGCCGCTGCCTTGGACCCCTGCCGAGAAGAGAACGCCGGGGCGACAAGGAAGGCTTCCTTTTGAATTTAATGCCTATCAACCCTGAAATCCTCGGGCCGGCGGCTATTTTTTTTGTTGCGTGCAAGACAACTTTGAAGAGCGGGTATTCGGCCTTTTAAAAACCAAATTCCTATCCTTCTATCCATAAAACCGTCCCTGAGCTCTATTGGGCCGGCCGGCGGCTGAAACTGAAGTGTTGGGTTTCAGTTGAAGCTCAGGTAGTCAATAATGATAGCGCAGTTGAGCTATTTGGACGGCATCATCAGTTATTTTGTAAACGATTCGATGTTCATCATTTATACGGCGGGACCAATATCCGGAGAGTGCGTGTTTAAGTGGTTCGGGCTTGCCGATGCCTTCAAAGGGGCTGCGCTTGATCTCATTTATCAGCCTATTGATACGGCGCAGGATTTTTTTATCGGTCTTTTGCCAATAAAGGTAATCCTCCCAGGCATGATCCGAAAAGATTAATTTCAATCGATAAGATCCCTTTCAGTGCCTTTTTGATCCTCAAGTTGGGCGATGGATTCAATCAAACGCCTGGTATTTTTCGGGGACCGCAAAAGGTGGGCTGTTTCCTCGAGTGCTGTATAGTCTTCAAGGGACATGATAACCACGGAATCGTTGGTTTTTCGCGTTATAATTACCGGAGAATGATCCTCGCAGACCTGTTCCATGGTTTTGGCAAGATTTTGCCGGGCTGCTGTATATGTAATGGCCTTCATGGGTTGCCTCCTTGGAGTTGTACTTTTACCTGTACAACATGAAGCGTGTGGTGTCAATATGAAAAGCGGCGACGCAACCTCGGTTTTCACCACGGGATATCAGGATGCCAAGGCAAGCCCGGATAGATGCACCTGGGGCGCTGCACCGCCGGCATCATCGCGCGGGGAATCGAGCGTCGTGTGATCTTTTAGGGCGGACAACGAGGACCGTGATGATTTCTTGCGGCGGCTGGAGGAGATCGTCTCTCAAAGCAAAACCCGTTGTTGTTATTGGGCTGTAACGGAGCTGGGCATATCGCTGACCGAACTGGCCGGCCGGCGGCTTGGGATTGCCGTGTCAACTGTTAGCGGTGCGCTCCAAGAGGTGCGCACTTCGCGGAGCGCAAAAAGCTCAGATTCACCGAGATCTTAAATGTAAAAAAATGAAGGGCGTCCCCAACTACCCCCGGCCCCTCTGTTTCCATGCGAAGGCGGGCCGGCCGCCTCAGTCGCGCTCGATGGGAAAGGTCAACTCCGCACCGAACCAGCCGATCACACAGACCATCAGGAACATCAGCAGCACCAGCAGCAGGTAAAGATACCCCGCGCCGCTCACCGGGGTGATGACCGCGGGATCGACCATGCGCCAGATGAAGAGGATGCCCATCAGGGTTAGAAGGCTCAGCGAGA
>JBFYWS010000594.1:0-13775 GCA_041310935.1 Desulfobacteraceae bacterium
CTTTATTGGGACACCCGGATGGGCTGCCGGTTGACCGGACAACGAGGATCGTGCCGGCCTTGAAGCGGGCGCGCAGTTCGGCATACATGCCGCCGCAGCCGTAGTTCTTCATGATGCCGTCAACCGGCTCGTCGCAACGCAGGGTGGTCAAAAAGCTGCACTTGACTGCCGTGTCGCTGTCGTGGCGTTTGTTCTCCCGTTTTTCCATGAGGTCCTTCTTCCGGCATCGTCCGGAGGCAGTTAGGGCCGCTGCCGCAAGTTCAGCCGTTTCTATTCTCACCCCTTGGAAACACCGAGCCGCCGGGCGGCGCTAACGATGCGCAGTTTCGTCGGCTGTTTTGCCGGGAAGATCCGAACGGCCGAGAGGCGTGAGGCAGTATTCGCGCCACGCACACCCGGTGCGCTCGCACGCATTCTCGACGGTGCCGAAGCAATCCGGATTTCCCTCGAGCCGCTGAAGGCTGCGGATCAACCGGGACAGATCGCAGAAGTTTTCAACCAATGCGCCACCCTCCTTGGCCCTGCGCTGAGGGCTAAACTCAAAGAACACATTGCGACTCGCATGTGCCCCGTGATGTTTGATAGTCACATTATTTTAAATGGTTGTCCATAGAGTGGGTCCCTCATTTTGATGGGGGAAATACGGGGGGAGCGGGATTTTTTCCCGCCTGGGAGGGAGAAAAGAGGGGGAATCTAATCCTTCCAGAGGTCGATATCGATGATGCAGGCCTTGGCCGCGCAGCGGATCAACTCGAATTTGAGGGGTTGGGGAGTTTGTCGCTTTTTTCGAACAGCCGGCACTCCTGACCGGCCATCGTCCCGCGGACTTCTTCGCTCGGGTAGCGGCGGCTTTTAAAGCCCATTCGCCGGCAGCCGTGGGGGAAGCGTTCGTCCCAGGTGACGTGATAGTGGGCGCAATGGTGGCAATCGACCCGGCCGGCGCGCATTCAGCACTCCACCTTGACCACCACCAGTGTGGCGTCGTCCTGAATGTCCAGCGGGAACAGGAACTGCTTCAGCGACTCCAGCACCTTTTCGACGATTTCCGCCGCCGGTCGCACGACATTGTCGCGGATCACCTGCTGCAGGAGCAGTTTGCCGAACATTCGACCCTCTCTGTTGCGGGCCTCCCAGATACCGTCCGTCCCGATGACGAGCACCTGGCCGGCCGCAAGCTCACGGTGGTATTCCTCGTAGTGCGCATCCTCGAACACACCAAGCGGCAGGCCGCCCTGCCCGCCCAGCTCACCGAACTCGCCGGAGCGCGGGTCATACACGAGGGCCGGATCGTGACCGGCGCTGACCCAGTGGATGCGCCTATCCGTGCAGTCGATCTCCGCGTAGAAGAGCGTCATGAAGCGGCCCGAGGCCTGCACGTCGTGCGTCAAGTGGCGATTGACGTGGCCGACGATGGTTGACACGCTGCCGGGCCGCGAGGCGCATTCCCTTAAAAACGCCCGGGCCGTGGTCATCAGCAGCGCCGACGGCAGACCGTGATCCGAGACATCCCCCGCCACGATGCTGATAGTGCGGCTCGCACTGTCCGACTTCTCGAAATAGTCGTAATAATCGCCGCCCGTCTGGTCGCAAAACAGGCTCCGGCCGGCAATGTCCAGACCGTCCCAGACCGAGCCGGAGTTCGGCAGCAGGTTCTGCTGGACCTCCATGGCCTGCGCCAGCCAGCGGCGGCTGCGTTTGTTGTACTTGCGTTCTTTGTGGGTGCGCCGGTATTCATGAATACCCGCCTGGACGGCCTCCAGGAGGTTCTCCGGGGAGCATGGCTTGGTGAGAAACCGGAAAATGTTGCCCTGGTTCACGGCCTGAATGGCCGCGCCGAGATCCGCACTGCCCGTGAGCATAATGCGCACCGTCTCCGGCGCGATCTCCCGGGCCCGACCGAGGAATTCGATCCCATTCATGCTGGGCATGCAGTAATCCGTGACGACCAGGGAGAAGGGGCCGTTGCGCCGAAGCACTTCCAGCCCGTCGGCGCCGCTTTCAACGGTCTCGATCACCACCTTCTTTCGCAACTGCCGCTGGAAAGCCGCCAGGATCTTCGGATCGTCATCCACAAAAAGCACTCGGTTAGACACGTTCGGTCTCCCTTGAACAGATCCCGCGGCAGGTCCCCTCCCATGCGGCAAACCGCTCCGCCACGTTCAGCTGCTTGAGAATCTCCGGGTCGACGGCGGCAGCCGCTTCGTCCCCGGGCGTTCCGGAGAGCATATGCTCCAAGGCATTCGCCGCATAGACGACCGCCAACACCCGGCCGGGGGCTGACATCCGCGGCGGGCGTTCGTGGTAAGCGATGGCACCCACCACTTCCTCACCGATCCCCCACAGACCCAGCAGGTAGGCGCCCAGCTCGGCATGCGAAGCCCCGAAGCACTCCTGCTCCAACTCTACCGCAGGGCGCTGCTGGGCCCGGGATCGCATGATGACATCGGCATAGATTTCCGGAAAATTGTGGGCCAGGATCAGTTTTCCGACGTCGTGCAGAATTGCGGCCGTGAAGGCTTCGTCCTGTGCCGCACGCGCGAGCTTTTCGCCGACACCGATGGTCCGCGCGAACATGCCGGTGTTCATACTGTGCTGCCAGAGCGCATTCAAATCCAAGCAGCGCACCCGCTTCGCATCGAACTGGGAAAAAATCTTGGTGGACAGCACCAGGGCTTTCAGCGTGTCGTATCCCAGCATGGCCACGGCGTCTTGGGGGTTCAGGATGCGGCGGCCCAGCCCGAAAAAAGCGGAATTGACAATCTGCAAAATCTTGGCCGTCATGCCGACATCCCGCGCGATGAGATCCCCCACCCTCCGGAACGAGGAATTCGGAGCTTGGATCTCCGCGAGCAGTTCCGCATAGACCTCCGGCAGGCTTGGCAGGGATTCCAGTCGCGCCAGCAACTCCTTCAGGCGGTGGTCGTCCACCCAGCGGCGCAGGGCAAGTGCCTGCGACAAGGCGGACTTGAGGACCTCGGCATCGCACGGCTTGGCCAGGTACCGATGGGCGCACCGCACCGTCTTGAAGCCCGACACCTGGTTCATCTCCCCGGACAGCACGATCCGGACCATGTGGGGATGACGATCCTTCACCGTGTTGAGCAACTGCTCCCCGTCCATTCCCGGCATGCGCAGGTCGGTCACCAGCGCGTCAAAGACTTCGCGCTCCAGCAGACTGAGGGCCTCCCGGCCGCTCGCCACGAATCGCATCGTCCAGGCCTCGCGCTCACCCCGCAGCATCCGCTGCAGGCCCTGCAACACCATGGGCTCGTCGTCCACGAAGAGAACGGAACACGCATTGGGCTTGGTCATGTCACACCGTCTTTTTATCGAGGGGAAGGTTGATGGTGAAAGTGGTCCCCCGCCCCACTTCCGATTCGAAAAATATTCGGCCGCCGTGTTTGTCCACGATCACCGGGTGGCAGATGGCCAGGCCCTGGCCGGTGCCTCGGCCGGGCTCCTTGGTCGTGAAAAAGGGGTCGAAAATGCGGGGCCGGATCGCATCCGGAATGCCGCCGCCGGTGTCGCTGATCTGAATCTCGGCCCAGTCGTCTTTGCGACGCGTGACGACGGTGATGACCCCTTTGGGCATCCGACCCTGTTTGACCTGGTCCTCGATGGCGTGGGCCGCGTTGACCACGAGGTTCAGGATCACCTGATTGATCTCCCCCGGGTGGCAGGAGACCTCCGGCAGCGAGCGGTCGAAGTCGGTCACCAGATCCGCCACATACTTCCACTCGTTGCGCGCCACCGTCAGGGTGGTCTCGATGATCTTGTTGAGGTCCGCCGGCATTTTGTCCTCCCGGCCCGGATGGGCGAACTCTTTCATGGCCCGCACGATCTTGGCAATCCGATCGATCCCCTCCAGGGTGTGGCCGATCGCGAGGGGGATCTCGTGGGCGAGGTAGTCGAGGTCCGCCCGCCGGATGGACTCGTCCACGGCGCGGATCACCTCCGGGCTGACGGATCCGGCCCGGGCGGCCCGCAGCAGTCCGGCCTGCTGCGTCACCACATCCATCAGGTCGGCAAAGGCGTCCTTAAGAAAGCGGGTGTTGTCGCCCACGTACTGGGTCGGCGTGTTGATCTCGTGGGCGATACCCGAGGCCAGCTGGCCGATGCTCCGCAGCTTCTGCGCCTGGGTGAGTTGTTTTTCCAGGTTCTTGCGCTCCGTGATGTCGGCGCCGATCATGGTGAACCCTAAAAACACATCACCGTCCCGGGTCAGCGGATGAATCGTCAGCCCCAGCACCCCGTCCTTGCCGTTGGTGCGCACGAACGGCACGTCGTCGACCCGGATCGAGACACCTTCCTCCCGACACGCGCTGATGCCCCGGCGCACCCGGTCCCAGTCCCAGTGAATGCCGGCCTCCTCTATGAGTTTGCCGCAGGTCTGCGCGGCGGCGCCGCCGAAAACCTTGCCGGCCATCTGGTTCCAGCGCGTGACCCGCAGGGACTGGGACAGCCCGACCAGGATGGCCGGCAGCGTGTCCAGCAGCTGCTCGGTCTCCCGCAGGGCTCGCTGCGCGTCCAACTTCCCGGCTTTAGGCTCCGGCGGCGGCTCGGTTTCCGTCAACGTGTTCAACATCACGGGCATGGCGCCTCCATTATCCGGCCTCACCGGCGCACGTCCACCCAGATCCCCATGTCCCGCAGGAGTTTGAGGGCCGCGTCCCGGTCGACGTCCGAATCCCGGCGGCTGACCGCGACGATGGCCTGCAGCACTTCGTCGCTCACCCCGGCCTGCTTGAGCTCGATGATGTCCGCAGCCGACGTGAAACGGATGGAGCGCAGGTCTTTGCCGTAGACGATCGGCGCGCGGTCCTTCAGGAAGGATCCTTCGGCGAGAATGGCCTGCAAGGCATTTTCGCCAATCCCGGCTGCTTTCATGGCCAGGATCTCCTCCACGGTGAACGCGGCGGTTTCAATGATCTTCTCCTTGGCCATGACCTCGAGGGTCTGGTCGCTGACCCCGGCTTTCTTGAGCCGCACCGCATCCTTGGCGTCCAAGCCGAAGGCCATGGACGTCATGACCATGACCCCCATCAGGGCGCACACTAGTTTCAGCATCATCGTCTGCATGTCAAAAGTCCCGGCCGGGCATTCTATCCAAGGAAGTCCACCAGCCCGCGCTGGATGATCTTGGCCGCCGCGGCCATGGACGTTTCATAGGCGGTCTTAAGATTGTTCAGTTCGACGGCCACCCGGGTGATGTCGGCGTCTTCGTCGCGCCCCATGGCCTCCTGGACCTTGGACTTGAAATTGGCCCAGTACTGTTCGCTGGCCTCGAGCCGGTATTGCTTGGGCGCTCCCTCGGAGCGCTTGTTCATGATCTGGACATGCGCGGCCTCAAGCGGGTCGACGGTCTCCCGGATCTGCGCCGTGCCGGCGGCGAGATCTGCGCTCTCGAGGCCGTTGATGAGCTTCTGCAGCTCAAAAAAGAGACCGCTGGCTCCGTCCCCGAAGTAGTTGCGACCGTCGGCATCCACGCTGACCTTGATGTTATCCGCGATGGGTATCTGGAAGCTCCCGCTGTCGCCGTTGTAGGCGGCGGTGTAATCATCAGCGGTGGAAGCAGTTCCGTCAGCGTCTCGGGTGAAAGGCGCCTCGTCCGTCTGGTAGCCCGCAAACATGTAACGCCCGCCGAACTTGGAGTTGGCGAGCTGCATTATATGGTCGTAGATCTCTTTGATGTTCTCGGCCGCAAATTCCCGCTGCTCGGCCGTAATTTCCTCGCCGCTGTTGGCCTTCGCCAGATCCCCCGCCTGCTGCACGAGATCGTCCACTTGCTCGAGCGTCGCCTCCGTGATTTCCAGCCGGGACTTGCCCTGCTTGATATTTTCCACGTACTGATCGATGGCGGCCAGGCTCGAACGCCCGTCCAGCACGCGCGCCATGCCGGCCGGGTCGTCCGACGGCCGGTTGATGCGCTTCTGACTCGCCAACTGCTCCTGGCGCTGCAGCATCGCCTCGGTCTGCTTTTGAAGATTGCGCACGAATATGTTCGACATCATGTTCTGGGTGACACGCATAGGATCCTCCTAAACTCCAAATTTCAACCTTCCAGCTTCAACCTTCCAGCTTCGAGCTTTTTTACTAGATCATATTCATCAAGGTGCTCAGCATGTCGTCGCCCATGGTGATCATCTTCGCCGCCGCATTGTAGGCGGCCTGGTACTTCACGAGATTCACCATCTCTTCATCCAGGTTGACCCCCGAGACGGATTCCCGGTAGTTGTCGAGATAAGCCAGCATGTCGACCTGATGGCTCTGGTAGGTCTTAGCCTCCTGCACGTCGTGTCCGACCTGGCTGACCAACTCGTTGGCGGCATCGTCGAAGGTGCCACCGCTCATGGTCAGGGCCGTGCGCAGTTCGGCGATGGCGGCCGCGTTGCGCGCATCCCCCGGCACCGCGCCCGCCGCCGAGGCCGCCGCGATCCGGTTATAGTCATTGAGAATAACAGAGTTGACTGCCATGTCCACCGCGCCCGACCCGCTGAACAAATCGTCCCCGTGGGATCCGATCAGTCCGTATCCGGCGGCGTGCTGCGCGTTCACCTCGGTGGAAAGCGTCTGCGCAAGGTCATCCAGCCTGCTCATATAACCGGCAATTTTCGTATCTCGGGCCTGCAGCCAGCCGGCCATCTTGCCGGAGGTGATCTCGCTCGTGATGGGCAACGCTGTGCCCGGCCACTCGATGCCGACGTGTCCGGGAGGGTCTGTGGGGGTAAGCGCGTAGTTGTTGCCGCTCTCCACCAGCGTCCGTCCGCTGCCCACGGACACCACCACCTGCCCGTCGGAATCCTCGAAGCTGTTGATGCCGATGATCTCGGAAAGCTGCTTCAAGGCGAGGTCGCGGCTGTCGCGGTAATCATTGGCGTTAACCGTGCCGCCGGATTCCGTGCTGGCAATTTTCCGGTTGAGGTCGGCGATTTCGGCGGTCAAGCGGTTGATGTCCTCGATCCCGGACCTGACCGCCGCGTCGATGTCCGCCTGGGACTGTTCGAGATCGGCGTATTTCTGGCGAATGGTGTCCGCCAGGGCCTGGCTTTTCGCCGCCACCACCGAGCGTTCGACCGTCCCCGAAGGATTCATGCTGAGATCCTGCCAGGAGTTCCAGAAATCGCTCAGGGCCTGGTTCAGACCGTAACCGCCGCTCTCGTCGAAGACCACTTCGACCCGCTCGAGCGCCCCCTTCTGGGCCTCCCAGCGCCCGAGGTTGGCGCTTTCGTTGTTCACCTGCACGCCCAGGAAGCGGTCATACACCCGCTCGACCGTCGTGGTTTGCACCCCGAAGCCGACGAGCCCGACGGGCGAGTCCACCGGCAGGTTGGTTTCCATGTTCAAGCGCTGGCGCGAATACCCGGGGGTGTTCACGTTGGCGATGTTATTGCCCGTGACGCTGATGGCGCGCTGCTGGCTCAGCAACGCACCGGCTCCGATGGAAAGCAATCCAAACAGCTGTGTCATGATCTACCTCCTGCGGCGGCTGTCTGGCGGTTTTTGGGCGGACCCAGCAGCGCCTGAATGATGGCCTGGCTCATGCATCCCAAATGGACCACCTCGTCGGCCGCGCCCATTTTGATCGCCTCCTTGGGCATGCCGAAGACGACGCAGCTCGCCTCGTCCTGCGCCAGGGTGTAAGCGCCGTTTGCGCGCATGTCGAGCAGGCCCTTGGCACCGTCGGCCCCCATGCCGGTCAGGATCGCGCCGACGGCGTTGCGGCCCGCTATCTGGGCGACCGAGTGAAACAGCACGTCGACACTCGGGCGCTGATAGTGCACCCGCGGGCCCTCCTTGATCCGCACCAGGTAATTCCCTCCGCTGCGGACGAGGACCATGTGGTGGTTGCCGGGCGCAAGGAGCGCCACCCCGGGGACCACGTGGTCGTTGTCACGCGCCTCCCGCACCTCCAGCGCGCAGACCTCATTCAGCCGCTTGGCAAAAGAGGTGGTGAAATTTTCCGGCATGTGCTGGACGATGACGATACCCGGCGCGGTCGCCGGCATCCCGGTCAGCACGGCCTCGATGGCCTTGGTCCCGCCGGTGGAGGCGCCGATGGCGATCACCTTGTGGGTGGTCTGCACCAGCAGGTTTTCGTCCGCCGGGCGAGCCGCCGGCTCGGCCGCCTTTACCCATACCGTGGGAATCTTGGCCGCCGCCGCCGAGCGGATGGCGTGCGCGAGCGGCTGGGCCATGTCCTTGATGGAATAGGCCGCACCCGGCTTGCACAGCACCTCCACGGCCCCGAGATCCAGCGCCTTCAGCGCCAGCTCGCTGTTGCGGGGGGTCAACGAGCTCAGCACGACCACCGGTGTCGGCAGGTGTTTCATGAGCTTGGCCAGGAAACTCAGCCCGTCCATGCGCGGCATTTCGAGGTCGAGGGTGACGACATCGGGGCGCAGCTCCACGATCTTGTCCCGCGCGACGTAGGGGTCGACCGCCGTCCCGACGATCTGGATGTCGCTGTAGCGCGCGAGCTCTTCCGTGATGACTTTGCGCACCACGGCCGAATCGTCGACGACCAAGACTCGGATCATGGACCCACCCCCTCCGCCGGCACGGGACCGTCCAGCTGTAAGGCCACCAGGCAGATGCCGCTTTCGACCGACAAATTACTGGCGGCGTTTACCGGCCCGAACTCGCCGGCCCCTGGAGCGCCGACGGCCGGGATGAACGGAGTTTGAATGTTGAACTCGGCATTTTTGCCGCCGATCAGCGGCAGCAGGTTGCCGCAGATGACGTTGATCAGTTCACGCAGGGCATCGTGCTGCTCGTCGGCGGAGAGCGCCGAGCCGTCATCGGCCCCCAGCATGTTGCCGGCAAGCTCTGCCAGAACGGGCCGCGACAGGCTGAGCTGCATTCCACCGCAGCACGGCCCGCTGAACCGCACCCGCACGGTCGCAAGCTCCCGCGTGTCCACCGAGGCCGGTCCCTCCAGCGGAACCGCAAACAGAAATGCCAGCTTCTCCAGTGTATCGGCCACCACACCGGTGAGAATCTCGCTAGTGGCTGCGTTCATGAAACACCTCGCACCCCAGTACGTCCTTGACCGTGTCCCGGATCATTTCCGGCGAGAAGGGCTTGTGAATGAAACGGACGCCCTTGCCCTGCAGCCGATCGATGCGGGTCTGGCTGCCCTCAGTGGAGATGACGATCGTAGCGATCGTTTTCAGGTTGGGATGGGCCTGAATGTGTTCGATCATTTCCTCACCCGTCATCACCGGCATGTTGATGTCGGCTATGACGAGATCAATCCACTGCCGTTCAAGCAGCTCGAGACCCTCGCGGCCGTTGGCGGCCTGGTGAATCTCCCCCAGCTGAAGTCCGCTCAGCTTCATGGTCTTCTGGATCATCGCGCGCATCACGGCACTGTCGTCGACTATCAGCACGTTGACTGCCATGGAACACCTGCTTCTTTTCGCTTGAGTTCGTTGCCTACCGCTGCTCAGGTCTTAGGGTTCAGGCTTCAGTAAATCCCGTAGGGCCGGCACCAAAAATTTTACTACTCTCGGCGATCGAACCCCGGCAACTGCTTCTTTTCTGAACCCCGAACCCTGAACCCACTCCTCCTGACCTCTCTCTTCCCAGACCCTTCCCGTCATCTACGCCGCCAGCGCCTGGGAAAGCTCGCTTGCCCACTGCAGGGTCTGGCTGGCGACTTTTTCCAGGTGCGACGTGGTGAGCCCCAACCGCTTCGTCACCACGGGCGAAGGCCAGTAGTTCAGACCATCGCGGCCCACGCCGATCCCGATCATCAGGCAGAGCATGTTCGCCACGTGGACGATGTCCAGCATCCTGTCGACCCGGTTTGCTTTCTCGGGTTCGTGGTGCCAGCGCACGGCCTGCACGATGCCCTCTGGAAGTGACCATTTCGACAGCACCTGGGCGCCGATTTCGGCGTGGTTGGTGCCTAACACGATGGATTCGGCGGTCTCGAACGCCAGCCCCTGCTCCAGGGCGAGCGCGATCTTGGCATAATCGTCCTGGACGAACTGCCCCAGCACGATCTTTCCGATGTCGTGCAGCAGGGCCGCGGTGAAAATCTCCTCCGCCGCATCGAGTTTGAGCACTCGCACCAGGCCCTCGGCCGCCACGGACACGGCGAGCGAATGCCGCCAGAGCTCACCGGCCGGCAGGTCGTAGCCGGGCACCGTCTGGTCCATCAGAGCACTGGTGCAGGTGGCGATGACCATCTGGACCAGCCGCTTCAACCCGAGCAGGATCAACGCCTGACGCACGGAACCGACCTTGGAGGGAATCCCGAAATAGGCCGAGTTCGCCAGCCGGAGCAAGTTCGCGGTGAGCCCGGGATCCTGGCGCAAGATGGACTCGATCTGCGGCACGCTGACACCGGGGTCATCCACCAGGGCCAGCAGTTTGACGGCCGCCCCCGGCATGCCGGGAAACGTCTTGACGGATGCGCTGATTTGGTCGAGCCGCATGATTTTCCTCCTCCGGCAACGATCGTCAGTTGAACGTGAGCACCTCGGAAAGCTCGTCCACCCAATCGGCCACTTTACCCATTACCGCTTCGAGCAGGATGTCCTCGATCTCGTCCACGCAGGCCTCCGGGTTTTCCAGCAGTTTCAGCATTCGGAGCCCAGATGCCGGCATGCTGGGCAGCTCGGTGACCGTGGCGAATATCTGCTGGATTCCCTTGGGCGTCATAACAGCCTCTTATCGCCACCGGTGCTGAGCGTGATTTGGCCGCTGGTGACATCGAAGTGGATCGTGCGGCTGTTGGTGCCGCCGACGTCCTCCGACTCCAGCAGGATGTTGTTCTTCCACAAAAGCTTTTTCAGCACCGTGTAGTTGCGCTCGCCGATCTTGAACGCTTCGTTCTTGCCCATCGGGTTGCCGCAGCCCGCCGCCTTCACCACCAGGCGCGCCTTGAGCGCCCCCTGCTCGTAGAGCGAGTGGAACAGCAGTGGGACCCCGGTGTCCACGAACATGGCGGGGTTCACCTGGGCTTTCTGCGGATTGATGCTGGACAGCGGCAGCATCGCGTGCAGCAGACCGCCCACTTTGGTGACCGGGTCGAAGACCATCAACCCGAGACAGCTGCCCAGGGCGTGGGTCACCAGCAGGTCGCCGTTGCACCCGGTTTTCAAATCCCCGACGTTAACGATATGGTTCATGGATTCCCCGATCCGCGCGAGGCACCGTTACTTCTGGTACACCGCCGGCCGTACATAGCGAAACCGGTGCTTGACCGACGAAAGACCCTCCGAGTGGCCCACGAACAGGTGCCCACCGGGCTCCAGGTAGTCCCAGAAGCGGTTGATGAGCTCCTGCTGGGTGGGCTTGTCGAAGTAGATCATCACGTTGCGACAGAAGATCACCTGGAAAAGCCCTTTCATCGGCCATGGATCCATCAGGTTCAAATACGTGAAGTGCACCAGCGCGCGGGCCTCGGCGGCCACCTGCCAGCTGCCGGAGCGGTCCTTGCGTTGCGCGGTGAAGTATTTCCGGTACGCCGGCGACGGCACCTCGTCCACGACATCCTGCGGGTAAATCGCCTGAAGGGCCTTGTCGAGCATCCGCCGCGAAATGTCGGTGGCGAGAATACGCACGTCCTTGCGCTCGACTTCCGGCAGATGCTCCCGCAGCAGGATCGCCAGGGTGTAAGGTTCCTCCCCCGAGGAGCACGCCGCGCTCCAGAAACGCACCCGCGGTATATTCAGCCCCGGCAGCACCTGCTCGCGCAGGAAATGGAAGTGGTCCACCTCCCGGAAGAAACTCGTCTTGTTGGTGGTCATGACATCGATCAGGGCCGCCGCCTCGCCGGTGCCCTGATCGCTGTCGATGAACTCGATATAGTCCTCCACCTGGCTCATCCCCAGAAACCGCATCCGTTTCATCAGGCGCGCCCGGACGAGGGCCTCCTTGCCCTCCTTCAGGTTGATCCCGGCGGTCCGGTAGACCATGTCACTGATCTTCTGGAACTGTTTCGGTTTCAGCTCTGCGGCGGCCAAGGTCATGACGTTTGCAGTTCCTTTCCCAATTACGAAGCCATCAGGCGGCCAGTGGCTGACGCTTCAGTGCCCCGCATTCATCCCGGAGTCCCTCGCTGCGCTCCGGGGTCGCGAAACGCAGCAGCCCCCCTACATCCAGGATCAACCCCACCCGGCCGTCCGGCATGATGGCGCCGCCGGAAATGCCGGGAATGTTTTGCATGGTCTCCCCCAGGCTCTTGATGACCACCTGCTGACGCCCGATCAACTCGTCGATGACGAGCCCGGACCGCCGCCCCTCATCCTCCACCACGACTACGATCGCCTCATTCAGATCATCCTGGGCATCCGCGATGCCATAGATCTGCGACATGCGGTACAACGGGATGAGCTTGCCCTGCAGCTGCAGCATCTCGCCCTGGCCGAACACCGAGGAGACATCCCCGGGCGCAGGCTTCACGGAGCGGATGATCGAAATCGTCGGGATTACGTAAATCTCGCGACCGACGCGGATCACCATGCCATCGATGATCGCAAGTGTGAGCGGCAGGCTCATCTTGAAAACACTTCCCCGGCCCAGTTCGGCTTTGATCTCCACCTGCCCGCGCAGCAGTTCAATGTTGCGCTTGACCACGTCCATCCCCACCCCGCGGCCCGACACGTCGGTGACAACCTTGGCGGTGGAAAAGCCCGGCTCGAAAATCAGGTTGAATACTTCCCGGTCGGTCAGGCTGCGGTCGTCAAAATCGGGGGCGTTGCTGATCAGGCCCCGTTCCTTGCCCTTGGCGATGATCACCGCGCGGTCGATACCCTTGCCGTCATCGCTGATCTCCACCACCACACTGCCGGCCGAGTGGAAGGCTGCGATCTTCACCGTGCCCTGCTCGGGCTTGCCGGCCGCTCGCCGATCCTCCGGCGTTTCCACTCCGTGGTCCACGGCGTTGCGCACCATATGCAGCAGCGGGTCGTTGATGATGTCCACCAGGTTACGGTCGATCTCGGTGTCTTCGCCTTCGGTGATAAAATTCACGTTCTTGCCCAGCTTGCGCGACACATCCCGCACCAGCCGCGCCATCTTGCTGAAGGTGGCTTTCAGCTCCACCATCCGCATCGACATGCTGATCTCCTGCAGCCCCCGAACAATCTTGGTCGTATGGACGACCTTTTTGGCCAGGCCGTGACTCCGGCCGTCCAACACCAGGGCATCCTGGGCGACCATCGAGTGAGCGATGACGAGCTCGCCGACCATGTCGATCAGCCGGTCCAACCGCTGCGTGCTCACCCGCACCGAGGCTTCAACGACGTGGCCGCCGCCGCGCATCTGATTTTGGGTGCGCAGCGCCTGTCCCACATCGGCGACACTCGCCGCCTGAGACTTGACCAGCGCGACCCCCAACTTCTCCTCGGGGTGCTCGTTCAGGGCCTGCTCGATCTGGCCCCGATCGACCTTGCCCTGCGAGACCAGGATGTCGCCGATGCGCGCTGAGCCGATGGTCTCCTGTTCCTCCGAGATGCCGGCCGCTTCCGGGTTCTTCAGCACCGCCAAAAGCTCGTCGTACCCCTTGGGCTTGAGCAAGGGCTCGCCACCCAACGCACGCTTTACGGCCTCCACCAAGGTCTTGATCATGTCCAGCCCCTGCAGCGACAGATCCGCGTACCCGCCGCTGTAGCGGATCTCGCCCTCGCGCACACGGCTGAGCAGGGTCTCGGCGTGATGCCCGAACTCCGCAATCAGGCTGAGTTCGAGAAAGGCGGAGGTGCCCTTGACGGTGTGAAAGGCGCGGAAGACCTTGCCAACGGCTTCCACATCCCCGGGGTCAT
>JBFYWS010000608.1:0-3182 GCA_041310935.1 Desulfobacteraceae bacterium
TTTTCATTTTTTTATTGACAATATTGGCGAATCATTTAATATTCAACGGTTTTGAAATGCCAATTTATTTCAGGAGGCACCCATGTACGCGGTCGTCAACACGGGCGGAAAACAATACAAGGTCCAGAAGGGCGAGACTCTCCGGATCGAAAAGATCCCGGGCGCGGTCGGCAGCTCCGTGACCTTTGACAAGGTCTTGATGGTGGCGGATGGCGAAAACATCCGTGTCGGTCAGCCGGTTCTGGAGAACGTTGCGGTCCAGGCCCAGATCGTCGAGCAGGACAAGGCCAAGAAGATCCTCATCTTTAAATACAAACGCCGCAAGCGCTATCGCCGGAAGAATGGCCATCGACAGCCGTTCACCGCCATCCGCATCGACGGCATCGAAGCATAATAAGCGGGTTGTCACCCGCTTATTATGCTATTATGATCGATAAAAAATTTGTCCTGTATATCTAAATCCGTAAGTCAGTCGACTTCTTAGAAGGTCCCAAGTTCAAGGCGCGCGAGTTTCGAGTTGCGAGGCGTACAAACCGTACGCCGCAGCAGCAGCGAAACGAAGCGCAACGCAGAAATTGGGCCTTATAAGACGTCGACTCAAAGGAGTAGGAGATATGGCACACAAGAAGGCAGCCGGAAGTTCCAGGAACGGTCGCGACTCGGCCGGCCAGCGCCGCGGGGTCAAGATCTATGGCGGGCAGAAGGTCAGGGCCGGCAACATCCTCGTGCGTCAGGTCGGCACCAAGTTCCACCCGGGCCAGAACGTCGGGTTGGGCAAAGACTACACTTTGTTCGCCATGATCGACGGGGTCGTCGCCTATGAGCGTCAGGGCCGGACCCGCCAAAAAGTGAGTGTTTACGCCGCAGAGTGAAGTTTATTGACGAAGCGATCATAACGGTCCGATCCGGTGACGGCGGAAACGGCTGCTTGAGTTTCCGGCGCGAGAAGTATGTCCCGCTCGGCGGTCCGGATGGCGGCGATGGTGGCAAGGGTGGAGACGTGACCCTGGTGAGTTCGCAGGACCGCCGAACCCTCTACCCCTTCCGGTTCAAGCACGAGTTCACGGCCCCGCGGGGCGGCGGCGGCGAAGGCCGCCAGCGGACCGGCAAAAACGGCAGCGATATAGTCATCGAAGTCCCGCCGGGCACCATCGTGCGGGACGCCGAAACGGGCGACATCATCAAGGACTTCTGCCTTCCCGGCGAATCCTTCATCATCGCCCGCGGCGGACGCGGCGGCAAGGGCAACACACACTTCAAGAGTTCCACCCACCGCACCCCGCGGTTTGCCCAGCCGGGCGAAGCCGGCGAAGTCAAGCAGCTCAAGCTCGAGCTCAAACTGCTGGCCGACGTGGGCATCATCGGCTTTCCCAATGCCGGCAAATCCACCCTCATCAGCGTTATTTCCGCAGCCCGGCCGAAGATCGCCGATTACCCTTTCACCACCCTGGTGCCCAACCTGGGGGTGGTCAAGGCCGGCGACCGCGAGCCGTTCGTGGTCGCCGACATCCCCGGCCTGATCGCCGGGGCCCACACTGGCGCCGGCCTCGGGATCCACTTTCTGCGGCACATCGAGCGCACGCGTATGCTCGTGCACCTCATCGACGCCTCCGCAATCGACCCGGAAAAACCGCTCGAGGCGTACGATGCCATCAACACCGAGCTCTCCTCGTACAGCCCTGATTTGGCCCGCAAGCCCCAGATCATTGCGCTCAACAAGCTCGACCTCCCCGGCACCGAGGAGCGTGCCCGGGCGTTCAAGGCCGCCCTTAAAAAGCGGACCAGGCTTTATCTCATTTCGGCGGCCACCGTAAAAGGGGTTGATCAGCTCCTCGCCCAGATCAGCAACCGTTTGGATGAGCTGAAAGATGAGCGACCGCAAGCTCCAATTTGAACGCGCCCGGCGTGTCGTCGTCAAGGTCGGCAGCAACGTCCTCACCGCCCGCCAGGGATTGAACATCCCCGTGATGCGCAGCATCGCCGGCCAGATCAGCCGCCTGATGGAAGCCGGGCGCGAAGTGATTCTCGTCTCCTCCGGGGCCATGGCCTCGGGGCTGAAAAAAATCGGGTTGGAGCGCCGGCCGGATGGGCTGCCGCAGCGCCAGGCAGTTGCCGCCGTGGGCCAGGCCGGGCTCATCATGGAGTATGAAAAGGCCTTCGAACGGCACCGCCTCAAGGCGGCCCAGATCCTGCTCACCAGCGAGGACCTTTCCAGCCGCAAGCGCTACCTGAACGCCCGCAACACCCTGAACACCCTCCTCGATTGGAAGATCGTGCCCATCATCAACGAGAACGACACGGTTTCGGTCGAGGAGATCAAGCTGGGCGACAACGACAACCTGGCGGCGATGATCACGCTGCTCATGGACGCGGACCTGCTCGTCATTCTGAGTGACATCGACGGCCTGTTCACCCGGGACCCGCGCACCGAGCCCGACGCCGAGCTCATTCCCGTGGTGGGCGTCATCACCAAGAGCACCGAGAAAGCCGCCGGCAGCATTCCGGGGCCCCTGGGAACCGGCGGGATGATGAGCAAGATCAACGCCGCCCGCAAAGTGAATTCCGCCGGGGTTCCCATGGTGGTTGCCAAGGGGGACAAGCCGGACATCCTGGTCCGGCTCTTCGACGGGGAGGCCCACGGCACGTATTTCGTCCCGCGCCGGCATAAGCTCACCCGGCGGAAGTGCTGGATCGCTTTCTCCCTCAAGCCCAAGGGGGTTCTCACGATCGATGCGGGTGCTTGCACCGCCGTGACCCGTCGCGGCAAAAGCCTGCTCGCCAGCGGGATTATCGGGGTACAGGGGGAGTTCACTGTCGGGGCACCGGTGGAGTTCCAGGCGCCCGGAGGTGCGGCCGTCGGGGTCGGGCTGGTCAACTACGGCGCGGCCGACATCCGCCGGATTATGGGCCTCAGGTCCCAGCACATCTCGCAGGTGCTCGGCCACAAACCCTATGACGAGGTGATTCACCGGGACAATCTTGTGATCACGGTGGAAGATGGGGGTGAAGAGGGCTGATGAACTCGATCAAGGAGACGATCGCCGCCATGGCCAAGGCCGCTCGGCAGGCCTCACAGGAAATGACGCGGGTCACATCCGGGCAGAAAAACCAGGCGCTGCAGGCTATGGCCGATGCGATCGTGCGGCAGGCGGACGCCGTCCGGTCTGAAAATCAAAAGGACG
>JBFYWS010000620.1:0-4717 GCA_041310935.1 Desulfobacteraceae bacterium
CGTCCTGCTGGATGGGGATGCGCTGCACCACCATGTTCTGGCCCTTGATCAGCTGGGATTGATTGATCTCGGCCTTCCCGGTCCGGGCCACGATGTGCATGCGGGAGTTCTCGACGGACTCGGTGCAATGGCGGCCGATCTGAGTGGCCGGGTCAAGACCGAGGAACTGGCCGTAAGGCGTGTTGAAGTGGGTGATGACCCCATCGGGGTCGGTCACCATGGCGCCGTTGTAGATGCTCTCAAAGATGAGCTGGTACATCTTCAGTTGGCGCCTGAGTTTTTCGATCTCCTCTGTTTCGGTCGGATCCGCCATGGCTGTCCCCCATTACCAAAGTTTCATGGAGTCCAGAAAGAGTTGCCGCAGATCCTCGGGGCCTGCGGGTCTTGGCGAAAGCTTCGTTACCCGGTGCTGGGGCAGTGTGCCCTCGACCATCTTGTCCACGTCCTGCGGGCCGAAGCCGACGGCCGCCAGGCCGTTGGGCATCCCCACCTTGCGCATGATGTCAAGGATGGCGCCGGCAAGAATTTCGCCAGCCTCCTCCGGTTTGGCCCGGGAGACGTCGCAGCCCATCAGTTTTGCGGCGTAGAGATGAAGTGGCGGGTTGGCTGGCGCCGTGAAACGGAACACGGCCGGCGCATTGAGGCAGACCGCCATGCCGTGGGGGACGATCGGATGTCCGGGCGGATAGCCTTCGGGCACGTAATTCCTGACCATGCCCGAGACCGGGTACGACATGCCGTGGGCCAGGTGAAGTCCTCCGTTTCCGAAACCGATTCCCGCGTAGGTGGCGGCCAACAGGACTTGCCCACGTGCGTCGTCATCCGTCGGGTCTTCCATGGTTCGCAGGAGATTCTTTGAAATCATCTCGACCGCGCGTGACGCCCACACATCGCTGATGGGGTTGGCTCCCTGATACGCCGGTCGCAGGCGGGGGTGCTCGGGGGCCGGGCGTTTGTTGTACGGCAGGGTCGTCAGGGCTTCCAACGCGTGCGTCAGCTGATCTAGCCCGGTGCAGGCCGCCACCATCCGAGGCATGCTGCGCGTGTTGTTCAGGTCGATGATGCCGCGGATGGGCCGTAGGGCCCGGCTGGCGATGCCGGTCTTGGCCCCCATCTCCAGATAGTCGAAGATCGTGACCCCGGTGGTTTCGCTGCCGGTGCCGGCCGTGGTCGGGATGGCCATCATGGGTTTGAGCGGCCCCGGGACCGGCGTGCCTTTGCCGATGGGCGGATTGACGTAGGTCATGAAATCCGCCGGATGGGTCGCGTACAAGTTGGCGGCCTTGCATGTGTCCATGCTGGAGCCGCCGCCGACGGCAACATACCCGTCGAACTTGCCTTGCACGGCGAAGGCGACGGCTTCCTTGAACGACACGTCGGTGGGTTCGACGCTCGATTGGTCGAACAGCACCGCGTCGATGCCACGGCCGCGCAGCGCATCCATGGTGACGGCCACCGGGTCGCTCTTGCCGAGGTATCGGTCGGTCACCACCATGACGCGGCGGCAACCCTGCTCCTCCATGTCGTAGCCGATCTCACGGGTGACGCCCGGGCCGTACTTGATGCTGGAGGTATCCATGGTGAACGCGTTTTCAAGTTTCATGTTCTAGGTCCCCCCCTCACGTTTTACATGGTTAAACGGTCGAATGGTGTCTACTCCAGCCCCGATTGCGTGCGGATCGTCCGCGCCACGGCCGACAGATCCTCGTCGCCGTAGCCCTGGGAGATGAGGCCGTTTTCGATTTGCTCCACCAGGGCGGTGGCCGGCAGGAAAACGCCCAACTCCCGGGCGGCCTCCATGACGATGGCCACATCCTTGCGGTGCAGGCGTACGCGGAAGCCGAGCGGGTATTCGTTCCGGATCATGTTTCCGGAGCGATGGTTCAGGACCCACGACCCGGAGGCGCCGCCGGCAAGCGCCTGGACCACTTTGTCCATGTCCAGTCCGGCCTTGAGCCCCAAGGTCATCCCTTCTGCCACCGCCAGGTATACGCCGGCAGCGACCACCTGGTTGATCGCCTTGGTCATCTGGCCGGCGCCCGTCGGCCCGACGTGCGTGATGCTCTTGCCCATGGCGCTCAACACCGGCATGGCTTTCTGGACGTCCATTGCCTCGCCGCCCACCATGATGCTCAGGGTCCCTTTCTGGGCGCCCTCGGAGCCGCCGGAAACCGGCGCATCGAGCATGGGGATGCCTTTCTGGCCAAGCTCCGCGGCGATCCGGCGCGTGGCCGACGGGCTGATGGTGGACATGTCCACCACGATCGCGCCGGCCGGCGCGCCGTGAATGACACCGTCCGCGCCCAGGATCACAGCCTCCGCGTCGGGCGTGTCGCTGACGCAGGTGACGACGATCTCCGCGCCCCGCGCCGCCTCCATCGGCGAGGCCGCCCGGCGGGCGCCCGCCTTGGCCAGGGGCTCTTCCCGTTTGCGGGTGCGGTTGTGAACCGTGACTGCGTGCCCGGCCTTGAGAATGTTCAGGGCCATGGCCGCCCCCATCGTGCCCATACCAATGAATGCGACTTTCATGTGTTGTGGCGCTCCTTGATGAGTGAATGAGGGTTCAAGGGTTCCAGGGTCCATTATAAAATTGTGGGGCAGAGCCCTTTCTGCCCCACAATTTTATTTGTAGATCAGCGACGGAAACCAGAGCGTCAGTGGCGGCCAGTAGCAGGCGATCAGCAGCGACACAATGGCCATCGCCATGAACGGCATCACGGCTCTGCCCACCTGGCCAAGCTGCAGGCCGGAAATGCCGCAGGCCACGAAGAGACAGATGCCGACCGGCGGGGTCAGCATGCCGACGGCGAGGTTGACCACCATGAGCACGCCGAACTGGATCGGGTCGACGCCCATCTGCGGGGTGATGGCGGCCAGCACCGGCACGAGCAGGATCAGGGCGGCTGTCGTTTCCATGATGCAGCCGATGACCAGCAGCCCCGCCATGACCAGCAGCAGTAGCCCCCACGGCGGGAGGGCCAGCGAGTGGATGGCGGTTTGCACGAGCATGGGCGTCTGCTTCATGGCGATTAGCCAGGTGAAGACTTTGGCCATGGCGATAATGAAGAGGATGGAGGCGGCCACAATCTGGGAGCGGATGATGAGGTCCGGCATGTCCTTCCATTTGATCTTCCGGTTGATGGCCATGGCGACGAGCAGGGCGTAAAAGACCGCCAGAGCGGCCGCCTCGGTGACGGTGACGATGCCGGTCAGGATGCCGCCCAGAACGATGACCGGCGCGCCCAGGGACCAGATCGCCTCCTTCAGGGAAGTCCATGCGTGTTTCAGAGAAAAGGACTGGCGCGTGCCGTAGTTGCGGCGCCAGGCATACCAGATGGCCACGGCCATGAAGCTGAGACCGAAGAGAACCCCCACCAGCATGCCGCCGGCAAAGAGCTTGGCGATGGAGACATTGGTCAGGAAGCCAAAGATCACCATGGGGATGGAGGGCGGGATGATGACGCCGATGGACCCGCCGGCCGCCACCAGGGCTGCGGAGAAAGCGGGCGGATAGCCCTGACGGATCATGGCCGGGATGGCGATGGCGCCCAAGGCCGCCGTGTCGGCCGCGGCCGATCCCGAGATGCCGGCAAAGAACATGGCGGCCACGATCACCGCGCAGGCCAGCCCGCCGGGGACCCAGCCCACGATGCTGTCGGAGAAGTCGATGAGCTGGCGCGAGATCCCGCCGGTTTCCATGATCGAGCCGGCCAGCATGAAAAGGGGAATCGCCAGCAAATCGAAGGAGTCCACCCCGGCGAAGAGCAGCTGGATGATCGTCTGCCCCAGGGCCGAAATCTGGACGCCGGCGGGGAAGACCCCGGGTGTGAGCATGAAGCCGATGGCCGGCAACCCAATGGACAGAGCAATGGGCAGCCCCAGGGCGATCAACAGGAAGAGGCATCCGAAGAGCAGGAGGACAATCATGGCGTTTTCCGTTCAAGCGTTCGGGCCATGTCCGCCAGAACGTGGACGACGAAGATGGCGAAGGCAACCGGGATCACGGAAAAAGGGATCGCCATCGGGATCTGCAGGGAAGATGTCGTGTGTTCAGCGGCCTTCACCGTGTAGACGGCGCCGAACCAGGCGATCAGACCGAAACAGGCGAGGGTCAGCACCTGCAGCCCGACCACGATGGCCTGCTGGACGGCCGGCCCCAGGCTGTGGCCGAACCCCTGTAACCCGATGAAGCTTGCGCGCTTGTAGGCGACCGTGCCGCCTATGAAGGTGATGGCGACCAGCAAGTGCCGGCTCACCTCCTCGGACCAGCCCAACGAGGCGCCCGCGTACCGGAAGACCACCTGCGCGAACAGGATGATGCAGATGGCCGCGCCGATCACAAAAAGAAATTTTTCCACCACGGCGTTGATGGCTTGGCTGATGCGTTGCAGCAGTGGCATCCGATACTCCTGATTTTCCTTGAACGCTCTCGAAGAAGTTGTCCTGCGTGAGTCGGAATTTTGTGGGAGCGGCATCTTGCCGCGATCATCGTGGCTGGACCTGCCTACCGAAGCCTCGACGCAGGCAGGAGCCACTCCCACAGAAAACCAGATTTACAATGCGGAACTAGAAAAAATCCATATCCGGCTTATTTATAGAGCCGGGTAGCTCATCTTGTCGGGAATAACTCCACGCACACCGCCAAGCGGGTGGGGTGTGTCGCCATCCCGGCGCGGGATGAGGTGGATGTGGGCGTGAAAGACGGTCTGCCCCGCGG
>JBFYWS010000002.1:0-3416 GCA_041310935.1 Desulfobacteraceae bacterium
GCCCCCCAGAACGTGATTATGGACCCGCCCTTCACCAAGCTCGACCTCTTGATCTGCCGCAACCTGCTGATTTACCTCGACCAGGGGATGCAGAAAAAACTGATCCCCCTCTTTCACTACAGTCTGGACCCCGGCGGCGTGCTGTTTCTGGGCAGCGCGGAGACCATCGGCGCCTTCACCCACCTGTTCGCCCCGCTGGCCAAAAAAGCGCGGCTCTACCGGCGGCTCGACCCCGTCCTGCAGGCAGAGCCGGTCGAATTTCCCTCCGCGTTTGTCCCTTATCGGCCGGAGGCTGCGAGCGCGCAGCGCCAGGCGCGGATCGCCGGCCCCAGTCTCCAGGCGCTGGCCGATCAACTCCTCCTGCAGCGCTTCTCGCCGCCGGCCGTGCTCACCAACGACAAGGGCGACATCCTCTACATCAGCGGGCGCACGGGCAAATACCTGGAGCCGGCGGCAGGCAAGGCCAACTGGAACATCTTCGCCATGGCGCGCGAGGGGCTGCGCTACGAGCTGAGCAACGGTTTTCAGAAGGCGCTGCGGCAAAAAGCCGCCTCCGGCCTGAAGGGCCTTAAAGTGGGGACCAACGGCGGGGTGCAGGCCCTGGACATCACCATCCATCCGATCGACGAGCCTGGGGCCCTTAAGGGGATGGTGATGATCGTCTTTACAGAGGTGCCAACGCCCCCTGAACCCAAGGCCGCGGGCAAAACCCCGCGGGCTACTTCCGGGAGCGACAGCCTGGCGGCGATGGATCGTGACCTCCGGCAGGCGCGCGAGGAAATCCAGACCACGCGCGAGGAGATGCAGACCTCCCAGGAAGAACTCAAAGCCACCAACGAGGAGCTGCAGTCGACCAACGAGGAGCTGCAGAGCGCCAACGAGGAGCTGACCACCTCCAAGGAGGAGATGCAGTCGCTCAACGAGGAACTGCAGACGGTCAACCAGGAACTGCAGTTAAAGGTGGACGAGCTCTCGCGGGCCAACAACGACATGAAGAACCTACTCAACAGCACCGACATCGCCACGCTGTTTTTGGACGATGCGCTTGCCGTGCGCCGGTTCACCACCCGGACCACCGGCATCATCAAGCTCATCGCCGGCGACGCGGGCCGCCCCATCACCGACATCACTACCGACCTGGACTACCCGCAGATGGTCGCGGATGCGCGCGAGGTTCTACGGACGCTGGTCTTTACGGAGAAGCAGGTCGCCACCCGCGACGGGCGCTGGTTTTTGGTGCGCATCATGCCCTACCGCACGCTGGAGAACCGGATTGACGGGGTGGTGATCACCTTTTCGAACATCACCGCGGCCAAGAAGCTGGAGGCGCAGCTGCGGCAGACCCGGCCCGAGACGAAAAAATGCGTGAAAAAGGGGGCACCATGAAAAAAGACAGGACCCCTTCGGCTGACGCCGCCGAGCTGCGCCGCCGGGCGGAAGCGCTGCTGGGCGAGGATCGGGCGCAAGGCGCTTCCGGACGGACCGAGGGGGATGTGCAGCGGCTGGTGCACGAGCTGCAGGTTTACCAGATCGAGCTGGAGATGCAAAACGAGGAGCTGCGCCGGTCGCGGGCGGAGGTGGAGGCGGGGCTGGAGCGCTACACGGAGCTCTACGATTTTGCCCCGATGGGCTACCTGACCCTCGGCCGCGACGGGGCGATCCGCCGGTCGAACCTGGCCGGGGCGCGCCTGCTGGGGGTGGAGCGCGCCCGGCTCTCGGGCCGGCGTTTCGGGGTTTTCGTCCGCGAGCCGGACCGGCCGGTTTTAAACCACTTTTTTGAGAAAGTATTTGCGAGCCGGGAGAAGCAGGCCTGCGAGGTGGGGCTCCTGAAGAACGGCGGGGGGGCGCTCGACGTGCACATTTCGGCCACGGTTTCGCAGGACGGGCAGGAATGCCGCGTCATGCTGGCGGACATCACCGAGACCAAGCACCTGGCAAGCTTCCCGATGCTCAACCCCCGGCCCATCGTTGAGGTGGACCTGGCGGGACAGGTGCACTTCAGCAACCCTGTCGCCCTTCAGATGTTCCCCGATCTTTTTCAGCGCGGAGCGGAGCACCCGTGGGTTGCCGACTGGGAAGCGGTGCTGCGCACCCTCCGCGAGGCCGAGCCCCGTTCAATCGTGCGGGAAGTGCATTTTGACGGTAAGTGGTACCATCAAACGCTGCATTTCGTGGCCGACGGCCAGCGCGTTCGCATCTACGGGGCGGACATCACGGTGCGCAAGAAGACAGAGGATGAGCTGGCCAAGGCTTACGCCGAAGTCGAAGCGCGCGTCATCCAGCGGACGGCAGAACTCGCCAAATCGAATTTGGATTTGGTGCAGGAGGTGGCGGCCCGCGAGAAGGCCCAAAGAGCGCTAAAAAATAGAGTGCTGGCGATAAAAGACTATGCCGTTCGTCTGAAGGAAGCCAACGCTGCGTTGAAAGTCTTGCTCAAGCAGAGAGATCGAGACAAAATCGAACTTGAAGAAAAGGTCCTGCTGAATGTCAACCAGCTGATCATCCCCTATCTGGGGAAATTGAAACGGCGGAATTTGGACGCCAAACAAAAGGCGTATGCGGAGATCCTGGAATCCAATCTAAACGAGATCGTGTCGCCGCTTGCGCGCAGCCTTTCATCCAAGTTTCTGCGGCTTTCGCAAACGGAGCTTGAGGTTGCAAGCCTCGTTCAGCAGGGCCAAACCACCAAGCAAATCGCGGAAACCATGAACCTGGCCGAGAGCACGATCGATTTCCACCGCAACAACATCCGGTCGAAGTTGGGTGTTAAGAACAAGAAAATCGGCCTGCGCACGTATTTGTCTTCCATCAAATAGTATCTGTTCGATCCCCATATTGCCCACATAATTATCCAATCTTGTTCCCCCCCCCGGATGGTGGTATCTTCCTAACACTGGTACAGCCCACCTGATTCCGCGCTCATTTTATTTCGATCCGCCTGAAAAGCGGTGCTTTTTAATATCAGTCTAAAGACAAGGTGCCTGGAAACATACGAAAGAGCAGACCCAGCCGGCAGTTCCACGATCGAGATGATCAAGGCCGGTGTACCTTCAACCAAACCAGGTTCGAAGAGGAGCATCTCTATGAAATCAGGCACGCGGGACCAAGCGGAAGGCAAGTGGCATCAAGTCAAGGCTAAGGTCAAGGAGGTCGCCGGGAAACTGGGCTATAATCCAGACATTGAAGTAGAAGGAAAAAATGAAATTAAAACCGGCGAAGTCCAAGAAAAGATCGGTGGGATCAAGAAGGTCGTCGGAAAATAAAAAGGAGCTTAACATGCTGTGGACTATAGGTATCATTCTATTGGTTCTGTGGGCGCTGGGATTGGTCAGCGGCTACACGATGGGTGGAATTATTCACCTCCTCCTGGTCATCGCCCTTATCGTGGTGGCGATCCAGTTTATTCAGGGTCGAAG